>JAHJNE010000419.1 GCA_018820995.1 Gammaproteobacteria bacterium
CGGACATAAATAACCGTCTGGCACATCCCAAAATGGCAATTGATAATGATGCGCTAATAGTGCCTGATTCAGGGTTTTCACTGCCTGTGGATCAGAAAAATCGATACTTTGCTCGCCGCGTGGTGTCGTCAACAAAAACGGGCTTAATACCGGATAACTTTGTTGCAATGCCTGCATATCATAACCCGCCTGATGCGGGTTAGCCGGATGTAAGCTGGCTTTTGATTCTTTTGCTTTTGGGGCTGACGCAGCGCGTTGGCTGCGTCCTATTGTTGGTTTCATCAGTGACGGACCTGAGTCGGAACTAAGAGGTAGGCTGTTCTGCACCACAGGAACGGCGCACAATAATTTTGGGTTCAATTTCAGTCTGAGCAATGCCTTCCTGATTAATCAGCCGCAACAAATTAACCACCAGCATTTCACCTGCCAAAGTGGTATTTTGCTGAATAGTCGTCAGCGCTGGCGACGAAAATGACGCGACCGGAATATCGTCAAAACCAACCACAGCGACATCCCGCGGCACATGAAAGCTTTGTTGCTGCAGCGCCCGCATCACGCCAATGGCGATTAAATCGCTGGCGGCAAAAATAGCGTCCGGACGGTAACCACTTGCAAGTAATTGCAAAGTGGCATCAAAGCCGGCTTGTTCAGTGGAAATAGCATCCAGTTGTGGCACTTGCGCAGGCTCAATACCGTTCGTCGAGATAGCTTGCACAAACCCCTGATAACGTTCAAAAAACTCAGGGCTGTGTTCAGATGCGTTACCGATAAAAGCAAACTTACTGCGACCGAGGCTCAGCAGATGTTCTCCAGCCAAGCGGCCACCTTGTTGATTGTTACTACGGATCGTGAATTCCGGATGGCCTTCGACCCTTGCACCCCAACAAACAAAATGAGTTTCCTGGGCCAGCAATTGATTGAGCTTTTCTTCGTAATCGACATAATCGCCGTAGCCCAACAAAATGATGCCGTCGGCTTTTTTGCTGTCTTCGTAATCGGCATGCCAGTCATTACTTAATTGTTGAAAAGAAATCAGTAAGTCATGGCCTCTTTTGGTACAAGCACGGGTAATACTGCCCAGCATCGCCAGAAAAAATGGATTGATTTGCGATTCGTCGACGGTCGGATCTTCAAACAATAGCAATGCCAAAGTACTACTGCATTGTTTACGCAGATTACTAGCGTTTTTATCGACTTTATAATTGAGCTGTTTGGCAATCGCAAAAATGCGGTCTTTGGTTTCTTGATTGACTGCCGGACTATCACGTAAAGCGCGGGAAACAGTCGACTGCGACACGCCAGCCTGGTATGCGATGTCAAATGATGTAGCTTTTCCTTTCATCAAAACCCCTGCGACAGGCAATCGTAACAGAGTTGGATCCGGACGTAGTTTATAGTTGACACCACACTTACCTCAAACGTAGCCGAACCTAGAGCAGCAACGGCAAAGTCGCCGATACTTTTGGAATGCTAAGGTGCCATATTCCGGCCTAAAAAGGCAAGGTGAAAGCGTCGCTAGCGCTAAATTAGCGCGTAGGAATGGTCAAGGTGAGTGGTTTTATTTGGCTAGCCAACGCGTGGCTAGCTGCGACCATCTGCTGACAACAAGGTGTAACGGCTATCATTGGCGCTTCAACCTTATTCATTGGTGCACAAGAACCGAGCAGATGTAAGACTAAAAAAGCCAATAACTGATTACGGATCACCACCATCGGGCGTGGTTGAAATTGTGGCATTGTGTGCTCCTGCTTTTGCTCCGAAATCGAGCATTTGAATCATTCAAGGCCGTCAAATCCTGCACCTTCGACATATGCGAATACACATCAGTACCATTAACGACCTTAATTATTACTGAACGCAGTGTAAAAAAACTTCATGACCAGCTCTGTGACCAATCAAGCACCATTTTGTGAAACATTGTTATTTAGCCTTAAGCTGCTGACTGGGGAATGCTAAAGTGGCAGGGTGTAAATGGGGATGAGTTGTTGTGATGCGCCTGATATTAATTTTACTATCGCTATTCCCGATATGGGCCCTTGCCGAACAATGCCCGGTGAACAGTTCGTCTGACGAATGTGCCGAAACCGGACGTTGGCAATTTTCTCTGGCTATCGGTGCGGGCCACCGCTCTAATCCACTGCTGGGTGGCCGGAATTTTCCGCTGTATCTGATGCCGGATGTCAGCTATTACGACAAGCACCTGTTTTTCGACAACGGAACCCTAGGTTACAGCTGGTCGTTGTCGGATGATTTGCATTTCAGCTTCATTACCCGCCTCAATGAGGAAAAAGGTTATTTTCGCCGTCATCACCTGAGCAACGTGTTTACTGAACAAGTGTCAGGCAATTTTGCCCTGATGGGACCTTCCCAAAAATCCCAGCAAGAATTCGAACTTTCCGTCACTGACGTAGCCAAAAGGCCAACTGCGGTCGATGCAGGCTGGCAGCTCAATTGGTTCACACCCATGCTGCAATGGAAACTGAACTGGCTGCACGACGTGTCGGGCCAATACCATGGTCAGCACGCCAGTATTGGGGTAAGCCATGGCTGGCAAAACCAAATAGGGCACTGGCAGCTCAGCTCCGCCCTGACATGGAAAAGTAGTCAATTGATCAATACTTATTATGCTGCCGATCAAAACATTCAATTTGATCGATTGGGTCACAGCTGGCAGCCGGAACTTAAACTAAGCTGGAACTATCCACTGACAAACCAGTGGTCAATGCTCGCGTTTTATCGTTATCGCTGGCTTGACGACGCGATGACGGTAAGCCCATTGGTGACGGAAAACTCAGTCCGATCCTGGTTTTTGGGAGTGAGTTACCGATTTTTCTAATGCATGGACGTACATTGGTGGTGATTTCAATTTTCAGTTTACTGGCTGGCGCCGTGAACGCAGCAACCCCTTGTGACAAAACGGTCTGCTGGCAGGTTGCGCCGACGGTTTGCTTGGTTGATCAGCAACAACGCCCTTGTCAATTGGCGCTGTCGTTGCAGTGGCAAAGCGCCCTGCCACAATCGGTTTGTATCTATCTCGACGATCAAAAGCTGGATTGTTGGCTCGCAGCAAGTGAGGGCCAGTGGCAACAGCAACTACAATTAACCGGGCCGGCCAGGCTCGAACTTCGTAATCAACAGCAACAAGTCTTGTTGCAACAACAGTTAACCGTATTAAGCCGCCAGCCTGAACGACGCCGGCGGTTAGTTGCACCCTGGAGTGTATTTTAATGAGCAAAATATTATTGGTTGAAGACGATGAACGATTGGCCAGTCTGGTGCAGACGTTTTTACAACAGCATGGTTTTGAGGTTCGGCTGGTCAATAATGGCCTCGCTGTGGAAGCGACATGTCGTGAATTTCAACCAGATCTAGTGGTGTTGGATTTGATGCTCCCCGGATTGGATGGTTTTGCCGTATGCCGTGCCATTCGCCCATGGTACAAATCACCGATTTTAATGCTCACAGCTAAACAAAGCGACATTGATCAAGTTCTTGGATTAGAGCTTGGTGCCGACGACTATGTGATTAAGCCGGTCGAACCCCGGGTATTGCTTGCCAGGATCCATGCATTGCTAAGACGCAGTCAACCGACAAGCACCGTCGATGCGCATAGTCTTGAATTTGGCAAGCTACAGCTAAGTCAGGCAGCGCGTGAAGCTTATTTTGGCGGAACTTTAGTTGAACTTACCAGTTATGAGTTTGATTTACTTTGGATGTTAGCCAAGCATGCTGGTCAGACCGTACGTCGCGAAGCCATCCATAAACAAATTATCGGGCGTGAATACGATGGGCTCGATCGCACTGTTGATGTCCGGGTCTCACACTTGCGGCGCAAACTAGGTGATAACGCTGACACGCCATTTCGAATAAAAACAGTCTGGGGTAAAGGCTACTTATTTGTCGCCGACGCCTGGAACTAATATGCGTCGTTTGTTTTTGCATTTTTATTTATTTATGTTGCTGGTGCTGTTGGGGATTGGCTGGAGTGTTGATCGACTGTGGCAGCAAAGCCAGACCACTGAACTCCCAGGCTGGGTCAGTTTGCTCGGGCAAAGCCTGGCCTATCAACTCAGCCAACCTGAAACACTACCGCAGCAAGTCGCTGGACAGCTGAATCTATCACTGCAAAGTCTGTCGCCCGATGCGATTGACTGGTCAGAGGCAGAACACGCTGCCTTGGATCGCGGTCAGCTGGTCCCCTTGTTTAGCGACAACATGGTGTACTTCTACCAGATCCAACAACAGCCAGAGCAATTGCTGCAATTTGGTCCGGTACAAATTGACGCAAATAATCATCAGGGTTATTTGTTTACCTTGTTATTTTTTGCCTTACTCGCCGTTGCTGTCGCGTTGTGGTTGTGGCCGCTCGCACGTGATATTCAGCAACTGCAGTCGCAGCTCAAGCGGTTTGGCCAAGGCATGCAAGTGCCGGAACAACCCTTACCAGCCCATTCGTTGTTAGCGCCCATTGCCCAAAGTGTGCAGCAAATGGCGGAGCAAATTCAACGATTAGTGAGCTTACAACGTGAAATGACGCATGCGGTATCGCACGAACTACGAACACCACTGGCACGTTTAAACTTTGCCTTAGAAATGCAACCGATTGCTGAAGCCGATAAACAAGCCATGCTGGACGATGTCAGGGAGCTCGACCAACTCGTCGATGAAATGCTCGACTATGCTCGGTTGGAAGCACAAGCGGTCACCCTGCAACTGCATCAGGTGGATGTTGGGGAATTACTCGATAATCTGCTGGAAAAGTTGGCACCATTACCTGGTGCCCCTATTTTGCTGCAGCGTCCGCCGCAGATCCAATTGTTATGTGACGGCCATTATCTGGAACGCGCGTTGCAGAATCTGCTGGTGAA
>JAHJNE010000420.1 GCA_018820995.1 Gammaproteobacteria bacterium
CAATGGCTTCATCCAGCGAATTGACCGTCATCGTATTCAGCACCGGGCCAAAAATTTCTTCTTTATAAATCGCCATTTCGGTGGTGACATTTGAAAACACGGTTGGACCAACCCAGTTGCCGTTTGGATAACCGTCAACCACGATCGTTGAGCCATCCAGCAGACAAGTGGCGCCTTCTTTTTTACCTTGATCAATCAACGAAAGCACACGGGCACGGGCTTGTGGGCTGATTTGCGGGCCATAAGCGGCATTTGGATCTGTATACACACCAGGACGCACTTTGCCGATAGCAGCAGCAACATCTGGGATCCATTCAGCCGCAGCGCCAACAAAAACTGCTACAGAAATAGCCATACAACGCTGGCCTGCAGCACCGACTGAAGCACCGACTAAGGCATTGACCACCTGGTTTTTATTGGCATCAGGCATAATCACCATGTGGTTTTTCGCACCAGCAAAAGCTTGCACGCGTTTTAAATTGTCGGTACCGGTTTTGTAAATGTACTGACCGACATTGACCGAGCCGACAAATGAAATAGCTTTGATGTCTTTATGATGCAGCAGCACATCCACTTGTTCTTTATTGCCATGAACAACCTGCAACACGCCTTTGGGTGCACCGGCTTGTTCGAATAACTCAGCGATGCGGTTGACGGTCATCGGATCTTGCTCAGACGGTTTTAAAACAAAGGTATTGCCGCAGGCAATTGCCATAGGGAACATCCACAGTGGGATCATGGCTGGAAAATTAAACGGAGTAATACCCGCACACACGCCTAGTGGCTGAATATAGCTGTAAGTATCAATACTGCGGGCCACGTTTTCAACCGTCTCACCCATCATCAAAGATGGAATATTGGCCGCCTGTTCAACCACTTCAATACCCCGCCAAACATCACCTTTCGCATCTTCGACCGTTTTGCCAAGCTCACGGCAAATAATGTCTGCGATATCGGCTTGATGTTCTTTTAACAGAGCGGCAAAACGCATCATCAAGCGGGCACGTTCCGACACCGGCGTTTCTTTCCAGCTTAAAAAGGCTTCTTTGGCTGAACTGATCGCATGTTCCATTTCGTCCATGGTGGTGCATGGTACCTGTGCAATCACTTCCTGCGTCGCAGGGTTAGTCACTGGGATGAATTTTTCACTTTTTGAGTGAACAAATTCGCCGTTGATAAACAGCTGAACTTGAGTCGTCATGTCTTTTTCCCCGTTGGGTACCTTAGCCTTCTGAGCTTTAGTACTGATTATTTAACCTGTTGATTTTCAGAACTATCGTAATTATTTCCGTCAGCGTTCATTTTGCGCTGCAGCGTCAAGCTTTACCGGTGGTTGTGGCTAAGCGGACCGTCACCAGCCATGGATGGCTGGCGACGAGCCCTCCACGGACGGATTTACGGGCGTGTCCGCGTGTCAGAACTACTGATAAAGCTGTACGGTCAAAGTTAAAGCCGTAACCCAAAAAATCGTTAAACCACTTCGACCGCTAAAGCGACCGCTTCACCACCACCAATACACAAAGAGGCAATACCGCGCTTCAGACCGCGGGCTTTCAGTGCATGAATTAAGGTCACCAGAATACGGGCACCTGAGGCGCCGATAGGATGGCCCAGTGCACAAGCGCCGCCATTAACGTTCACCTTAGCTTCGTCCAGGCCCATTTCTTTGACCGCCAGCATCGTGACCATGGCAAAGGCTTCGTTTATTTCCCATAAATCCACGTCGTTTTTATCCCAGCCCAATTTCGCTAGCAACTTGGTCATGGCGCCCACTGGCGCAACGGTGAAAAGCGCAGGTTCGATTGAATGGGTAGCATAACCAGCAACCCGCGCCAAAGGTGTTGCACCTTGCTCAATTGCATCGGCTTTGCGCATTAAAACCAGCGCAGCTGCGCCGTCAGAGATGGAACTGGAATTGGCAGCAGTGATAGTGCCGTCTTTGGCAAAGGCTGGACGCAGCGTAGGAATTTTATCAACTTTGGCATTACCTGGTTGCTCGTCAATAGCAAAGACCACTTCTCCTTTGCGGCTTTGAATGGTGACAGGTGCAATTTCGCCAACAAAGGCGCCACTGGTAATAGCCGCCTGAGCGCGGGTTAAAGACTGCACGGCAAAACGGTCCATCTCTTCGCGACTAAACCCTTGTTCGTTGGCGGTGACCTGAGCAAAACAGCCCATGGCTTTGCCATCGTA
>JAHJNE010000421.1 GCA_018820995.1 Gammaproteobacteria bacterium
GAACAACAATTTACAAAGCAGCTGCAGCTGGCAGACCGAATAGAAATCGTCCGCAACAAGCTGCAATTATTTAAAGATAATCAAATGATTATAGAGATGACGCAGGCACTGAATTAGCCTCCGTTGACATGACAAATAAAAAACGGAGCTAATTGGCTCCGTTTTTTATTACGTCAATATCGACACTAGATACGAAAACTAACCTTTCCGTACAAGCAGATGCCAAAGCAGATAAACTACTCAGCCCACATCTGCCTGCCGATTAAACTCAAAATTAATCGTCGAAGAAGGTATCACGCAACGCAACAGTGCGGTTGAACACCAATTTTTCAGCACTAAAATCGACATTGTCTGCACAATAATAACCTTCACGTTCAAACTGATATGCATGTTCAGGCTTGGCTTGAGTCAGACTTGGCTCAACAAAACCATGCTTGACGGTCAGTGAATTAGGGTTGATCACCGCAATAAAATCTTCTTCTGCAGCCGGGTTTGGTACGGTAAATAATTTATCGTAGACTCGAAATTCGGCGGCCTTTGCCTGAGTCGCTTCCACCCAGTGGATCACACCACGAACTTTACGGCCATCGGCTGGGTTCACGCCAAGTGTCTCCGGATCGTAGCTGCAAATCAGTTCAACAATATTTCCCGCTTCATCTTTGATTACTTCGTCAGCACGCACCACATAAGCACCACGTAACCGCACTTCGCCACCGGTGACCATGCGTTTATATTTTTTGTTCGCTTCTTCTCTAAAATCAGCGCGGTCGATATAAATCACTTTACCAAATGGTACCTTGCGGCTGCCCATGCTTTCTTCTTTTGGATGGTTATGTACATCTAACCATTCAATGCTGTCCGCCGGATAGTTGCTTAAGGTGATTTTCAACGCGTCAATCACGGCCATGGCACGGGGTGCATGGGCATCTAAGTCTTCACGGATACAAGCATCTAACGCACTGGCTTCAATCACGTTATCTTGCTTGGTGACACCAATCCGCTTGGCGAATTCACGCAAAGATGCAGGGGTATAACCACGACGGCGTAAACCGGCGATAGTTGGCATCCGTGGGTCGTCCCAGCCTGTCACATGTCCGCCATCAACCAGTGTGTGCAGCTTTCGCTTACTCATCACCTGGTATTCCAGGTTTAAGCGGGAAAACTCAATTTGCTGTGGGTGGCAAGCGATGGTGATGTTATCAAGCAGCCAATCGTATAAACGACGATTGTCCTGGAATTCTAAGGTACAAAGTGAATGGGTAATGCCTTCGAGCGCATCAGAAATACAGTGGGTGAAATCGTACATTGGGTAAATGCACCATTTATCACCAGTTTGGTGGTGATGCGCAAACTTCACCCGGTAAATCACCGGATCCCGCATGCAAATAAAGGCCGATGTCATATCGATTTTCGCCCGTAGCGAACATTCACCTTCTTTAAAACCACCGGCGCGCATTTTTTCAAACAACGCCAGGTTTTCCGCCGGACTGGTATCACGGTACGGACTATTTTTACCAGGCTCGGTTAAATTGCCACGATACTGGCGCATTTCTTCCGCATTTAAAAAACAAACGTAAGCTAAGCCTTTGTTAATGAGTTCAACGGCATAACCATATAAAGCGTCAAAATAATCCGAAGAATAACGAACGGCGCCATCCCACTGAAAACCTAACCAGTTCACATCTTTTTGAATGGAATTTACAAAATCGATGTTCTCTTTTTCCGGATTGGTATCATCAAAGCGCAGGTTACATTTGCCCTGATAATCAACGGCAATACCAAAATTTAAGCAAATAGATTTGGCATGACCGATATGTAGAAAACCATTTGGCTCAGGAGGAAACCTGGTTTGCACTGCGCTATGTTTGCCAGAAGCTAAATCGGTATCAATAATTTGCCGGATAAAATTGGTTGGGCGTGTTTCGATGTCCGCCATAAAATTCAGGTCCTTGTATGCGTAGACAAAAAGTCAGTTGGCGGCATTATAACAGCAACACCAGCGCTGACCAGTAGCGAATATGGCTTTGTTTCATGTGAAATCAATAGGAGTTTTTAACGGCAAGTTGAATAGAGAATATCTGTTTGAAATTTGGGATGCGGTGTAGTCATTCTGAACATAATCTATTCAATATCAACAACAACAAAATCGACTAAAGCACGGCGTAAAAAAAGCATATTTAAAAGGATAAAGGCGGCAACAGCCGCCTTTATCCTGAAGCAGACAAACCTCGTGACTAGTATTTTGCAGGCTGATTTTCAGCCGGCAAACTTCCTTTAATAAATGAGCGTAAATCATCGTTTGATTGTTTTAAATCTTCGTAGCGCAGGTACATCATATGGCCGCTGCGATAACCTTTGAAGCTTAAACGGTCTTTCATTTTGCCACTTGGATCTAGCTGCCACATGCTGTATTTGGCATCAAAATAGTTGGTCGCACCATCAAAATAGCCGGACTGGATCATCACGTTCAGGTAGGGGTTTTGTGCCATGGCCTGCCGTAAGTTTTCGCCAGTATTGTCATCACTGTTATCCCATGGTCGAACCGGGCCAAACATGTTGTATTTCACATCAGTTTTGTAATTCAGTTCGGTGCGTAAATAGTGATTGATCGCTGGCGTGAACGAATGCAACCAAGAGGTCAGTTCAGCATTAAAATCCGGACTGTCCCCTGCTTCACGCCGGTCAATCCCAATATAACGCGAATCTAATCGACCCACGGTTTGTCCACGATCGCGTAATAATTCTTTCCAGAAATAATCCGTTGGAATATCCAGATTATTTTGCACCACGGCTTTTAACGACAAACCAGAATACTCAGCGACCTTGCGTGCTATCCGGTCTTTTTCTTCCGCGCTGATAAAAGC
>JAHJNE010000422.1 GCA_018820995.1 Gammaproteobacteria bacterium
CGCGGTGTGTTCCATTTTATTGCTAGCTATTGCCTGAATTGGGCTGGCACTCATATTGTCAAAGATTTAAGGCAGCAATTATTTAGTCAGATGATTGCGCTGCCTGTGAGTTATCACGACAAACATTCAACCGGCGAAATGATTTCCCGCATCACCTATGACGCTGAGCAAATTAAACAGGCCTCGAGTAAGGCTTTGGTCGTACTGATCCACGAAGGGGCCTTTGTCATTGGCTTGTTGGGCGTGATGTTTGTTAAAAGTTGGCAACTGTCAGCTATTTTTCTGGTGATCGTACCTATTATTGCCGTCATCGTTTCTAGTGTTTCAAAGCGTTTCCGTCAAATCAGCAACAACATGCAAGGAGCAATGGGCGAAGTCACGGCCAGTGCGGAACAAATGCTGAATGGCCATAAGGTTATTTTATCGTTCGGTGGCAAAGAGATTGAAAATCAACGCTTTATGGCGGTGAACACTAAAAACCGACGTTTAGATGTCAAGTTAGAATCGACTCGTGCCATTAGTGTCTCAGTGATCCAGTTTATTGCGTCTTTTGCCTTAGCTTTTGTGATTTACTTAGCCAGCTTTCCGGAAATGCTCGATTCGCTGACTCCGGGCAAATTCACCGTCATTATTACCTCGATGATGTTATTACTGAAGCCGCTCAAACAACTCACCACCGTTAATAGCGACTTTCAAAAAGGCATGGCTGCCGCGGCAACAGTATTTAGTGTATTGGATCAAAAAACCGAACAAGACCATGGCACCATTGAACTGCCGCGGGTTCAGGGCAATATTGAATTTAAACAGCTGACTTTTACCTATCCTGGTCACGACAAACAGGTGCTGCAGGATATTAATTTTACTGTCAAAGCCGGTCAAACAGTAGCCTTAGTGGGTAAATCCGGCAGCGGTAAAACCACCATCTCAAGTTTATTGCCACGTTTTTATGAAATTGAACAGGGCGAAATTTTGTTAGACGGCATCAATACCAAAGAATGCACTCTCGCTTCTTTGCGTCAGCAGATTGCAGTGGTATCGCAACAAGTAGTGCTGTTTAACGATAGTATCGCCAACAACATCAGCTATGGCTACCAAGGCGAATTATCGTCCGAACGCTTACTTGATGTCGCAGAAAAAGCCCATGTGATGGAATTCGCGGCGCACATGCCGTTGGGTCTGGACACGCAAATTGGCGAAAATGGTGTGACTTTATCCGGCGGACAACGCCAGCGCATTGCCATTGCCAGAGCGCTTTTACGGCAGGCGCCGATTCTGGTATTGGATGAAGCCACTTCAGCGCTGGATACTGAGTCTGAACGGAAAATCCAATCTGCTTTGGATGAATTACTAAAAAACCGCACTAACATCGTGATTGCGCATCGCTTGTCGACCATTGAAAAAGCTGATCTTATTCTGGTGATGGAGCAAGGAAAAATTATTGAACGCGGCAATCACGCTGAACTGCTGGCGCAAAATGGTGCTTATGCCAACCTGTATCGGATGCAGTTTGGTGACTCGGCATGAATGCACTCGAACGCAGCTGGTATCAACCCTTCGGCTGGAGTTGGTTGCTGCTGCCGTTGAGTTGGCTGTTTGCTGGGGTCAGTAAGTGCCGGCGTTGGTTGTTTAAAGCCGGTTTGAAGGCTTCGCACCGGATGCCGGTGCCGGTAATTGTTGTGGGCAACATTACCGTAGGCGGCACTGGCAAAACGCCTATTACTTTGTGGTTATGTGAGTATTTGCAATCACAAGGTTTAAAACCGGGCATTGTTAGTCGGGGTTATGGGGTAAAGCTTGCCGCGCCGAAATTAATTGATTTAGTCGTCGATAGCCCTGCCACAGTCGGCGATGAGCCTTTTTTATTGGCCTGTCGTAGTGGTTGCCCTGTGGTGGTATGCCCGGACCGGGTTGCAGCGGCCCGGTTGTTATACCAAACAGGCGAGTGCAATATCATCATTTCCGATGATGGGCTGCAGCACTACGCGCTGGTGCGCGATCTTGAAATTATTCTACTGGACGGTGGACGGGGCATTGGCAATGGCCTGCTTTTGCCGGCAGGTCCTTTGCGTGAAGACGTCTGGCGGTTACAACAGGCCGATTTAGTGCTTGCTAACAGCAGCACAAATTCGCTGGCGAATTGGACCTTTGAATTAAGCGCTGAGCCAGCACGCAGCCTAACGGATGACACCGAGCAATTAGCATCTGGCTCCGTAGTGACTTTAGTGACTGGTATTGGCAATCCACAGCGATTTAGCCGCAGTGCTTTGCAAATGGGTTACCAGCAAAATAGTGCACACTTTTTTGCCGATCATTATGCATTTGCCGCTGCTGATTTTACCGATTTATCGGGCCCGATTTTAATGACTGAAAAAGACGCGGTGAAATGCCGTGCATTTGCCAAACCTGACTGGTTTTATCTGCCGGTCACCGCCCGTTTACCGCAACCGGCCATCGATGTGATCGCCGCAAAATTGCAACAGCTCAGGAGTCGTTATGGCGTTTAATATTGCCTTGCTGGACATTATCGCTTGTCCTTTGTGTAAAGGGCGGCTGAAGCTTGACAAGCCAAATCAGCAACTTATCTGTACTTTTGACCGTCTTGCCTATCCCGTGAAGCAGGATATACCGGTGCTACTCAGTGCAGAAAGTCGTGAATTATCACTACAAGAGATTGAACCATGGGTTTCGTAGTGGTGATTCCGGCGCGTTATGCCAGCTCGCGTTTGCCAGGCAAACCGCTGGCTGATATTGCCGGCAAGCCGATGATCCAATGGGTTTGGCAACAAGCGATGCAAAGTGGTGCTGATCAAGTCGTGATTGCGACCGATGATAACCAGGTGGAGCAGGCGGCTCTGGAGTTTGGTGCGACTGTGGTGATGACCAGTGCCAGCCACAATTCCGGTACTGAGCGTTTAGCTGAAGTGGTGAAGAAGCTGAAGTTAACGCCAGAGACCGTGGTGGTGAATGTACAGGGCGATGAGCCTTTTATTCCACCGGCGATTATTGGGCAAGTTGCGGCCAACCTAGCTGCCCAGACCAAAGCGCGGATGGCCACTTTAGCGGTACCGCTCAGTTCCATCGCCGAAATCGCCAATCCGAATGTGGTCAAAGTCGTCACCGACCATCAAGGGTACGCGTTGTATTTTAGTCGCAGTGGTATCCCCTTTGATCGGGATCAGGCGTTTAGCGCCGCACTGGCCGAAAATTATCGCCGGCATATTGGTATTTATGCCTATCGCGCTGGATTTATTCAGGATTATATCAGCTGGCCAGTGTCCACTTTAGAACGGATTGAATGCCTGGAACAGCTGCGGGTGCTGTGGCAGGGCGAAGCCATTCATGTCGCAACAGCGTTAGAAACACCGCCGGTTGGCGTCGATACGCCAGCCGATTTGGCACATGCTGTCGCGCATGCCAACAGTTTGGTAAAAGGTTGATGACCAGAGCAGCGGATACTTTGGACTTCGCGACAGTTCCGACAGCGGGTGCTGCGGTTTTATCCAGCGACGAGGCCAATAACTGGTCCGGTTTTAAGCTGGTCGCGGAGCACCCTGATTTTGTTGTATTAGACAAAGCGCCAGGTGTCAGTTTTCATTCGGAAGACGGCGCAGGCCTGGTGGTGCTAGCCGCTGCCGGGTTAGGGTATCCGCTGTATGCCGTGCATCGGCTGGATAAAGTCACTTCCGGCTTGATTTTATTTGCCCGTAGCTCTGCTGCAGCCGCGGCGTTATCGGCACTTTTTGCCAGCCAACAAATCCAAAAATATTATCTGGCGCTCAGTCTTGGCAAGGTAGCAAAAAAACAAGGTTGGGTGAAAGGGGATATGGCGCCGGCACGACGTGGTGCTTATAAATTATTGGCAAGTATGCAAAATCCAGCGGTGAGCTATTTTATGTCGCATGGGTTTAACGAGAACTCTGAATTGCCGGCGCGTTGTCGTTTATTTTTGATTAAACCCTTTACTGGCAAAACTCACCAGATCAGGGTGGCCCTAAAGTCAGTGTCTGCTGTTATCGTTGGTGATGAGCTATATCAGGCTGATGCTGCTGATCGGGTTTATTTACACGCTTATGCGTTGAGTTTTTCCTTAAATGGCCAAATTTACCAGTATTTGCAGCTGCCAACAGCCGGTGACTTGTTTCAAGCGGACGTGGTACAGCAACACTTACAAGGTCAGTGGCATGAGCCCTGGTCTTTACCATGGCCAACCTTATAAAGGGTTGTCTGTAAGGTGTCTTAAACGAGAACTTACGAAGCTGTAATTTGACCAGTAGAGATGATGTGATGTCCGATTATCAATTACGTTTTGCCGGGATTGGCCGTTTGTACGGGATCCGGGCGCTTGAGTATTTTCAACAAGCTCACGTCTGTGTGGTGGGTATTGGCGGTGTGGGCAGCTGGGCGGCAGAAGCACTGGCTCGCTCCGGCATTGGCGAAATAACGCTGATTGATTTGGACGATGTCTGTATTTCCAACGTCAATCGGCAAATTCACGCTTTGACCGACAGCATTGGTCAGGACAAAGTAGCGGTGATGGCAGAGCGGATTTTACAAATTAATCCGGCTTGTATCGTGCATCAAGTCACTGATTTTGTAGCCGCGGATAATTTATTCGAGTTGATGCGCCCGGAATTTAGCTATGTAATTGACGCCATTGATGCCATCAAAGCCAAAACTTCGCTGATTGCCCATTGTAAGCGCAATAAAATTCCATTGGTGACCATCGGCGGTGCCGGCGGCCAGACTGATCCGACGCAAATTCAGCTCGCGGATCTCAGCCAAACCATCAATGATCCGTTACTTGCCAAAGTGCGCAATAATCTGCGTCGCGATTATAACTACAGTCGCAATGTGAAACGTCGGTTTGGGATTGATGCCGTGTATTCGACCGAGCAGCTGAGTTACCCCAAAGCGGACGGCGGTGTTTGTCAGTCCAAACCTGAGATGTTACGCCCGGATGAAGGCAGCTCGATGCGACTGGATTGTAGCGGCGGTTTTGGTGCTGTGACCGTGGTAACAGCTAGTTTTGCCTTTGTTGCGGTGTCGCGGATCTTAAAAAAGCTAGCGGAAAAGGCGCAGCAATCTGCTGTTCAGACTCCAGTTGATGCAATGGATGCATCGCCGGCAACTTCGGCCGCAAAATAAGTGGCATTTACAGCGCTGATAAATAAAAGCTGTACCCAAAACGAATTTAATCCAGCAATCCTGCCTGCATGCTAAGTGTTTTAATCACTGCGTGTAGGCCATTTTGTCGTGATGGACTTAAATTCTGCTGCAATCCTTGTAAAGCAAAGAGTTGCTGAAAGTTAATTTGCGTTAATTCACTGGCGGATAAACCGTTGAGCTGACACAAGGCAAGTGTTACTAAACCTTTGATAATACGAGCTTCGCTATCAAAAGCCCAATAATGCCGACTACTGTCTTGGTCAAATTCATGCAGTAACCAGGCTTTGCTGTCGCAGCCAGCGATCAACAATTCGTCCCGTTGCAGCTCAGGACTAAAAGACGGTAAGCCTTTCCCCAGTTGCATTAAAATTCGGTATTTACTTTGCCAATCTGTCGTTTGTGTCAATAACGGCAGCTGTTGCTGCTTTATATTCTGTAGTGCCTGTTCAGTTTGTGACATTAACAAAGTTAAATTACTCATCCGTGAAGGATCTCCAGCACCTGCTTAATCGCCAACAAAGTTCGAACAATTTCTTGCTCAGTGTTATATGGCGCGAGTGAGAGGCGTACGGCACCGTTTTTATGCATCGCAGCAAACAAAGGCATCGCGCAGTGGCTGCCGGCGCGAACGGCAATTTGTTGCTGATCTAACAAGGCTGCAACATCACTGTGATGTTCACCTTCAATATTAAAGGCGATGATGCCGGCATTTTTGCTACTTTGCGAAAGCAGTTCGATGCCTGGCAGTTGCGCTAGACCTTCATACAATTGTTTTAATAATTGTTGTTTGTGTAGCGCTATCGCGGACTGATCCCATTGTTGTAACCAGCGCAGTGCGGCAGCAAGACCTACGGCTCCCGCAATATTTGGGGTGCCTGCTTCGAGTCGGTAGGGGAGTTGATTGAGTGTGGTGCCACTGAAACTCACTTGCTGAATCATCTCTCCGCCGTACAACAATGGCTTCAACAGTTCGAGTGTTTCCTGGCGGCCATAAAGCACGCCGATACCGGTAGGACCATAGATTTTATGACCAGAAAAGACATAAAAATCACAATCAAGTTGCTGCATATCAGGTTGTTGTAATAACACACCCTGTGCGCCGTCAATGATCGTCAATGCGCCCGCTGCTTTTGCCAGCTGGACCATTTCCGCTACAGGCTGAATATGGCCAAGAACGTTTGAAACCTGCGTCACACTGACCACTTTCGGTTTCAGCGCTAACAAGCGCTTAAATTCGGCAAGATCTAACTGATGATTTACGGTTAAAGGAATGACGTCCAGTTGCACACCATGCTGCTGACAATGAAATTGCCAAGGGACGATATTGGCGTGGTGCTCCATGGCACTAATCAGCACACGGTCACCGGGCTGCAAGACCGAGCCCATCAGACCAAAAGCTAATTGGTTTAACGCCGCGGTGGCACCGCTGCACCAGATAATTTCTTCGCGCGAGCGGGCATTCACGTAAGCGGCGACAGTATCGCGGGATTGTTCAAATAGTTGGGTGGCTTGTTGGCTCAGCTGATGGGCGCCACGATGCACATTGGCGTTAAACTTCTGATAAAACTCAGTTTCAGCAGCGACTACCGCTGCTGGTTTATGCATTGTCGCGGCATTATCCAGATACACCCAGTCTGGGTTCTGGTCAAAAAAGGCAAATTCGGCGCGAAATGCCGCTAGATCAAAATTCACAAAAGGCCCTGCTCAGCAGCAATAAAGGCGCGATTTTGCCTTGTTTTTGCATGAGCAGCAAGTTTGCCGCGGGTCGGCTAAATTGTTTTTAATCGGTTAAATGGTCGCAACAAGTCGATCGGAAGTTTATTTTTGCGATAAAAAAAGCGACCGAAGTCGCTTTTTCATAAAGGTTTTAGCCTTAACGTTTAGTGATGTCGACAAAATCACGCGACGTATGGCCAGTGTATAACTGACGCGGACGGCCGATTTTATGGCCTTTATCCGACAGCATTTCGTCCCAATGTGAAATCCAGCCAACGGTGCGGCTCATCGCGAAAATCACTGTGAACATGCTGGTTGGAATGCCGATAGCTTTGAGAATAATACCCGAGTAAAAATCGACGTTCGGGTACAGTTTTTTCTCGATGAAGTACGGGTCTTCCAGGGCAATACGTTCCAGTTCCATTGCAACATCTAACAATGGATCTTTGATATTCAGTTCTTTTAACACTTCATGACAGGTGTCACGCATCACTTTAGCGCGTGGGTCAAAGTTCTTGTAGACACGGTGACCAAAGCCCATCAGGCGGAAAGAATCGTTTTTGTCTTTAGCGCGACGCACGAATTCAGGGATACGATCGACAGTCCCGATCTCCTGCAACATCACTAAGCAAGCTTCGTTGGCGCCGCCGTGTGCCGGGCCCCACAATGAAGCGATACCAGCAGCTATACAAGCATAAGGGTTTGCACCAGAAGAACCCGCTAAGCGCACAGTAGAGGTTGAGGCATTTTGCTCATGATCAGCATGTAGCATGAAAATCCGATCCATTGCTTTGGCAACAATTGGACTGACATCATAGTGCTCAGCAGGGACAGAAAACATCATATGCAGGAAGTTTTCAGCATAACTAAGTTCATTGCGTGGATACACAAATGGCTGACCAACCGTATATTTGTATGCCATCGCTGCGATCGTTGGTAGCTTAGCGATTAAACGATGAGCAGAACGTTTACGTTGCTCCGGATCGTTAACATTCAGGTCTGAGTGATAAAACGAAGACATTGCGCCGACAACGCCACACAGCATCGCCATAGGGTGCGCATCAACACGGAACCCTTGGAAGAATGATGCTAACTTATCATGCACCATGGTATGGCGAGTGATCACGTGGGTAAAGTTGTCATATTCAGCTTTGGACGGTAATTCACCTTCCAGCAGCAGGTAGCAGGTTTCCAGATAATCCGATTCAACGGCTAACTGTTCGATCGGGTAGCCACGATGTAGTAACA
>JAHJNE010000423.1 GCA_018820995.1 Gammaproteobacteria bacterium
ATTGACTGGGTGTTCGCACCAACAGTTGCCGTGGTGCGAGATGACCGCTGGGGTCGCACTTATGAAGGTTATTCTGAAGATCCAACCATTGTCCGCAACTATGCGGCAGCAATTGTAAAAGGCTTACAAGGCGCGCCAGATGCCGACTTTTTAGGCGATGAACGCGTCATTAGCACCGTGAAGCATTTCCTCGGAGACGGCGGCACAGAACGCGGTATCGATCAGGGCGACAATATCGCCAGCGAACAACAACTGTTTGATATCCATGCCCAAGGCTACATCGGCGGCCTGCAAGCCGGTGCGCAAACGGTGATGGCCTCTTTTAACAGCTGGCATGGTGAAAAAATTCACGGCAACAAGTATTTACTGACCGACGTCCTCAAAACCCGGATGGGCTTTGACGGCTTGGTGGTCGGTGACTGGAATGGTCATGGTCAGGTAAAAGGCTGTAGCAATGACAATTGCCCAGCCGCAGCCAACGCCGGACTTGATGTGTACATGGTCCCTACTGCAGCCTGGAAACCGCTGTATGAAAATTTGATTGCTCAGGTAAAAAGTGGTGTTATTGCACAAAGCAGGATTGATGATGCTGTCACTCGTATTTTACGGGTGAAAGTCCGGGCGGGTTTGTTTGAAAAACCAAGCCCGGCTGCACGGCCACTATCCGGTAAAACTGACATTATTGGTTCAGCTGAACATCGCGCAGTGGCCGCAGCAGCAGTACAACAGTCGTTGGTATTATTGAAAAACCAACAAGGATTATTGCCACTAAATCCAATGCAAAAAGTGCTGGTGACCGGTCAGGGTGCAGATAATATCGGCATGCAAAGTGGTGGTTGGACAATTACCTGGCAAGGCACCGGCAACAATAACGCTGACTTCCCAGGCGGCAGCTCCATTTATGCCGGTATTCAAAGCCAGGTTTCGGCTGCGGGTGGCCAGGTTCAACTCAGCAGCGACGGCAGCTATCAGCAAAAACCTGATGTCGCGATTGTGGTGTTTGGTGAACAACCCTATGCCGAAGGTAATGGCGATATCGACAATCTGGAATACCAGCGTGGCAATAAAGCCGATTTAGCGTTGCTGAAAAAGCTGCAAGCGGACGGCATCAAAGTGGTTTCGTTGTTTATTAGTGGCCGGCCGTTGTGGGTCAATGCCGAGCTGAATGCATCTGATGCATTTGTGGCGATTTGGCTACCAGGCAGTGAAGGTCATGCCATCGCACCGGTGTTATTTACCGACAAAGACGGCAAGGTACAGCAGGATTTCCGCGGTAAATTATCGTTTTCATGGCCAAACAGTCCGTCACAAACCACGGTCAATCAAGGTGATGACAACTATCAGCCACTGTTTGCCTATGGCTACGGTTTAACTTATACCAACACCCCGGAACAAGCCGCCAGCCTCTTTAGCGCGCCACTGAACGAAAGTAGCAACGCCGACAATGGCCTAACCGCTCTGCCGCTGTTTGACCGGGATATCAAAGCGCCTTGGCAGTTTGTGCTGCAAAGTGCTGAGCAATCCGCTGCGGTGAGCAGCAATCAGCAACAACTGGGCGCGGTGAAACTGCAGAGTTTTGACCGCAAGGTGCAAGAAGATGCGCGTTTAATCAGTTTTGATGGCACCCAACCGGCTTCTGTGGCGCTTCGCAGCAATTTCCCGCGCGATTTACGGGCTTTTGGTGGCAAAGATGCAGTACTGAGTTTGATGCTCAAAGTTGATTCAGCAGTGACCGCGCCGGTGGAACTGGCCATGCAATGCAACGAGCAATGCAGCGCCAGCCTGGATATCAGCCGGCAACTGCAGCAATTCAAAACCGGCGTTTGGACAGAGCTACAGGTTGATGTTCGCTGCTTCACCGACAAAGGCTTAGATTTAGGCCAGGTCGCAGTCCCACTGGCGCTGAGCAGTGCAAGTGCGTTGCAGCTGAGTTTTGCCGAACTTCGTTTACTGCCGCAAGGCAGTGCTGATGCTGTAAAACTGCAATGCCCAGAAAGCTGATCGTGCTGTCAGACAATAGCGAGCGTTCTCAATGCAACAGCTCAGTCAGACCCTAATCGTGATGGGTGTCGCCGGCAGTGGAAAATCCACTGTCGGCCAGTTATTGGCCAAAGCGCTAAATTACCCTTTTTTGGAGGGTGATGATTTTCATAGTGCTGAGGCTAAAGCACTGATGGCTTCCGGCACGCCACTCACCAGCACCTTACGCCAGCAATGGGTTGACCGGCTGGCGGCTACGTTGGCGCAGCAAGCTGAAAAAGCACAGAGTTGTGTGCTTAGTTATTCCGGCTTGATTGCCAGCCAGCGCCAGCAATTACGAGCCGCTTGCCAGCAACCGCAATTTATTTACCTACAAGGCCCAGTGCAGCTTTTAGCCGAAAGGCTCGCTAAGCGCAGTGATCACTACATGCCAGCCAGTTTGCTACAAAGCCAACTCGATAGTATGCAAAGCAGCGAATTTGAGCCTGATGTTCAGCCTTTTTCGATAGACCAACCACCCGGGAAGTTGTTGCAAGAAATAGTGCATTGGCTCAAGCAGTCGAGCCGCTAAAGCAACGGATGGTGTTTTTATCTAACTACACATTTTTGTGAAAGAGCACCATGATTGCTAAACCATTATTTCAAAAACATAGCTGCAAAACGATAACGACAAAAGAGACCGATGATGCCTGAGCAACACACAAGTCCCCATCAACCGCCACTGCGCTGGCGCGAAAAAATCGGTTACGGCCTGGGTGATATGGGTTTTAACTTTTATTGGGCCAATATCTCGGCATTTTTACTGATTTACTACACCGATGTATTTGGCATTTCGGCCGCCGCCGCCGGTACCATGATGCTGATCACCAAAATCATTGATGCCATTACCGATCCACTGATGGGCGCAATGGCAGATCGAACCCAAAGTCGTTTTGGTAAATTTCGTCCTTATTTGTTGTGGATGGCGTTGCCGCTGGCAGCGGCCGGAGTCTTAACCTATAGCACGCCGGACTTATCGGAAAACGGCAAACTTTTTTGGGCTTATGGGAGTTATTCGTTGCTGATGCTGTGTTATACCGCGATTAATATTCCTTATTCGGCGCTCTCCGGCGTGATGACCAGCGATAGCCAACAGCGCACACAATTGGTCAGTTTCCGTTTTATCGGC
>JAHJNE010000424.1 GCA_018820995.1 Gammaproteobacteria bacterium
AAAATATGTTGGTATGACAAGACAATGTTCCTGACCATTTGACGATGGTCTGAGCCTAAGCCAGTTCGGCGTTGGGCAATAGCAACTGTGGCTGATTTTATTGTGATGAAAAGCTTACCATCTGCATCTGACCGCGCTCTGTACGTTACTAAACGGCCTGGCATCGCCTTTTCCCGGAGTGCCGCGTTTTGAATCATTGGCAGTTGGGGCGGATTTTTTTCGATACTACCCGTCGGGTGTTAGTGCTTGAACAGCAGCAACATTATCTGGAACCACGGATTTATGATCTGTTACTGGCCTTGTTGGCTGCAGAGCAGCAGCAGCTAAGCCGTGACCAGTTGATTGAGCAAGTGTGGCAAGGCCGCGTGGTCAGTGAAAGTGCGATTAACCGGGCGGTGTCGTTATTGCGAAAAGCCTTGTCGCAGCTTGATGCCAGTCAGCCCTATCTGGAAACTTTACCCAAAGTGGGGTATCGGTTAGTTGTCAGCGCGGTTGTGGTTGCGCCTGCTACTTTGGCGGAATCGCCTTTGCTTGACCCACAAACTGAACATAAAAATCAGCAAACGGATGGCCGATTACCAGCGCAAGTCACTGCGTCATTGAACCCGCAATTATCCACGTCATTGCCGGGGCAAACAACGAAGGAAACCGCGCCACAATTGTTAGCGGATGATAAAAATGGCTACAGCGGTACACCGCGTAAAACTGATTTAATGCAGCGTAGCGGTTGGTGGATCCCGCTGTTATTGCTGCTGTTGTTGGTATTAAATCTGTACTGGTTGCAGCATTCAGCGTCGCAATCCCCACAACAATCTTCTGAGCCAAAATCTCACCCATTAACACCGAGCCCACAGCCATCACAGAGCAAACCTGCAATACAGAGCCAACTGCCGATAACAGCTGTCCCGATACCGCAGACCAGTGACAATGGGGTTGAATCGCAATTAAGCCTGAGTCGTGATGGGCAGTGGTTTTCATATTTACAGCAGGACGGCGAGCAGAGCCGCTGGTTTTTACAAAAGAGTGGCCAGCAGATTGTCCCGGCGGCAGAAGCTGTGACCGGAGATTTTTCAAACGCAGCTGCAAATGCATCTGCAAGTGAATTGGCAATTGGATCTTCACACGAGTCCTCCATTGCAGCATTTGAAGACGGGCAGCGTCTGCAAATAGTCGTGCCGGAGGGCGTGTTACGTTTTACCAGCCTTAGTCCAGACCGGCAGTGGTTGTTATATGAGCTTTGCCAACAAGAGCTTTGTCAGTTATGGCAGCGGGCGTCGCCGGATGTGGTGTCGCAGCAAACCACAACAACCGGTGAAGCTGCGAGCTCTGCCATGAAGCCGGCCACGACTAATGTTACGACTAGCGTTAAGACTACTGGCACGACGACTAGCACGATACCTTCACCCATCCAGCTCACCACCCCAGTAAGTAAGCCGCTAAGTACGCTGGTAAGTAAGCCGCTAAGCACGTCGCTCAGCATGACGAATACCAACGGCGCCCAGCCGCTGTTGCCGGACCGACTCTTGTTGCAATTGCCACTGGATAGTCAACTGCAAATCAGCTGGCAGCATGACAGTCAGGCGTTTTATTTTCGACAACGTCCGGACAAAACCAAACCTTATGTGGTTTCACGTTTTGAGCTGGCGACCATGGCGGTGCAGCAACTGACCTTGCCGGTGACCGAAGGTGGCGATATGGCGCTGGCGATTTCTGCCGATGCCACAAAATTAGCGGTTGCCGGTTATCTGCAACAGGCAAAGTCAGTGCTGAAAATTTATCAACGACAAACCATGGCTCTGCTCGCGGAGCAAGAAGTGCCGTTTGCGGTGACGACTGTGACTTGGCTGAATGATGATCAGCTGCTTTTTGGCTGCGCCGAGCAAATTTGTCGTTGGTCGGTGTCGACGCAACAAATGGAGCCGTTATTTTATACCGGAGCCATGGTGCGATCGTTGCAGTGGCAACCAAGCCTGGACTCTAGCTCCAGCGCCGCATCCAGTGCATTCGGCGGGCATCTCTGGTATGCCACAGCGCAGCAAAACATGTCGATTTGGCGTCAACCGCGTGCTGACGTGACAGGGCATTGGCCGGTGCCCGAACCCGTGGTGGCAGGTTCGCGTATCGATTGGATGCCGCGGGTGGTCGGGGAGGATGTAGTCTTTTTAAGCAATCGGCAGGGCGAGCAGCAAATCTGGCGCAAAGTCGCCGGGCAAAGTGAACAACGACTGGAAAAATTGCCGCCACCAGCAGAATTTGTGCGCATTGCACGCTCCGAAGATGGCGCTGAATTGGTGTATAGCCAGCAAGGCGCGGTCTATTTGTTGGATATCAACAGCGGCATTACTGAACAAATTCTGGATGATTCGGCCAAAGCGCAGGTGGTGAATTTTGGCGCTAATAAGGCGCAACTCATTTATAGCAGCAATCAAAGCGGTGACTGGCAGCTGTGGTCGTTCGATAGGCAAAGCAAACGCTCGCGGCAACTGACCACCCACGGTGGTTACAGCGGTTATTATTGGCAAGGTGAGCTGTGGTACAGCAAATATCACCGGGACGGTTTATATCGATTAGATACCCGTGGGCAAGAGCAGCACATGCTGAGCAATTTTGACAAAATTAACTGGCTCAACTGGCAACTGCTGGACGGTGAAGTGTATTTCTATAAGCCAGATCAAGGCTTAATCCAATGGTCTATCGGCACCCCTGAACAGGCACCCCGTTTAGTACTGCCGACACCAACCGGTTTTATGCACCATTACCAGTGGACCCGCGACGCTTTGTGGTACGTGCAACGCGCTACCGCGCAAGGGGATATTTATCAGTTGGTGTTGCCTGCAAACTTGTTGATAAGCAAGGGTCTAGAATAAATCTGCGCTGCAGATTGCAGCGCCCTTGGGTGGTTGACCGTTCTATTTTGATGGATCTAATTTATGATGTAGTGAGTTCTACTTTTGATTGACCCTTCAGATTGTTTATCGCACACGAATTTAGTGTTCATTTATCTTCATTATCCGCAGGAATTGCTGCGGGATCCATCCAGACCGCCCCCCAAGCGTGGCCATCGGGGTCTAAAAAGTCTCTCGAATACATAAAACCCAGGTCTTGCACCGGATTAATGTCGGCTTGTCCGCCATTTGCAGCTGCAGCCTTGTTAATGATATCCACTGCGTCGCGGCTATCAAAGGACAAACTGAGCATGACTTCGCTCGAAGTTGTGTCAGGGATTGGGCGGTCGGTAAAGGTACGCCATCTGGTGTGAGTGAGTAGCATCACATGGATCGCTTCGCTCCAGACCATACAAGCTGCGGTATCGTCGCTAAAATGTGGATTATTGACAAAACCGAGTGACGTATAGAA
>JAHJNE010000425.1 GCA_018820995.1 Gammaproteobacteria bacterium
GCAGCGCATATATATCCGCGCTTTGGCCCGACCATGTTGTGGGACACCGGCGCGGGTCACGCCATAGCGGTGGCAGCTGGTGCCACAGTGCGCTATGACGGCATTGCAGGGCCTGCTTATCAGCGCGAAAACCTGCGCAATGGCAATTATGTGGTGCGGGTAGAATAAGCTTTAGTATCACGACCAACACCACCCGCCGCTCAGGAACGGGTGGTGTGACCTTGCGATACGTTATTCGTAATGTAATACCTGTGCCGGACGGGTACTCGCCGCTTTAAAGGCGATACTGGCAACGGTTAACCAGGTAATGGCCGCAACAACCAGCGCAGACAGCAGATACACCCAAGGTTGCTGCACAATCCGTTGATTAAAGTTACTTAACCAATCCGCCACCAGCCAGAACGTCAACGGAAAGGCTACCGCGACACTGATCAACACCAACAACAGAAACTCCATCGCCAGCAGATTGACGATACTGAGGCGGGATGCGCCCAGCACCTTGCGTACTGAGACTTCTTTTTGCCGGCGCAGCGCCGAAAATGACGCTAAGCCAAAGGTGCCAAAACAAGCGAGTAAAATCGCCAAACCAGAGAAGATACTCACCAACTTGGCAATTTTCGCGTCATTGCGGTAAATCGCGGCATAGTTGTCAGCCAACAGTTCGATATTGGGCGCATAGATATTCAGCGACTGTCCCAACACTTCAGAAAGCTGGTCACGAATGGCAGGTAGCTGAGGCAAATCGATATTCAGCAACAACTTACTATGCCAATTACGGGTAAAGCCGCAAATCAGCACCGGCGCCGGTTGCGCGGCACGGGCCGAACCTACTTTTAAATCTTTGACCACGCCAACAACCGTCAGACGCAAACTGCGGCCATCACCATCTTCTGTGGTAAACACTTTGCCCAGCGCCTGATCAGCCGACGCATAACCGGCTTGTTTGACCACCGTTTCGCTTAACAGCATGGCAGCAGTGGCGTTGTTATCGTCCAGTGGCTGATACCAGTCGCTACTGGTCTGCTGGCTAAAATCGCGCCCGGCGACCAGATCAAGTCCCATGATCCGCACCGGCTCCATACCAACGCCGATAAATGGGATCACCTGGCCTGCCAACACGCCATTGTCGGAGCTCAGTGACATCGATGCATTAAAAGAGTTGGTGATATCGATATCAACAATGCCGACATCCTGCACCCCAGGGATCGCACGCACCCTCTCTAACAGCTGACTATTTTGCTTAAATAACAGTTGGTTGCTGTCAATATCCGTCACCTGGATTTTGGCATCGCGCTGATAACCAACTGGCAGACTTTGCAGATAGTGCAGTTGTTGCTGCAATAACACCGCACCAATGATCAATGCGACCGACAAACCAGACTGCATCACCAACAAGGTTTTGCGCACCATCACCGCTGTTTTTCCGCGATGTAAATCGCCGCTTAGCACACGTTTAGCACTAAAAGCCGCCATAAAAAATGCCGGATAAGCACCGGCGGCCAATCCAACCAACAGCACAATGACAAACAAACCGGCGCCAAATTCCGAGAAATACTGCAAGCTCAGCTGACGTTCAACCAACTGACTAAACCAAGGCAAACTTAGTTCGACGATGGCACAAGCGAGCACCGCCGCACACAGCGTGGTCAGCACCGACTCGGTCAGAAACTGCGCAATAATTTGGCTTTTGCTCGCGCCAAGTGCTTTACGCACGCCCACCTCTTTGGCTCGGCGGGCCGATTGGGCAATACTCATATTGACGAAATTAAAGCCTGCCAGGGCAATCAGCAGCACACTTAAACCGAGGCAGATATAAACCGAACTGCGTGAGCCGGTGGTTTTCATTTCATACCGCAGGCCACCATTTAAATGAATCGCGGTCAATGGCACCAACGACAGTTGGATAATGTCGGCACTTTCGCCGGGATAAACCATTTGAATATATTGTTGCTGCAACGCCGACGCTAAGGCGGTGGTATCGGTACCGGCTTTTAACCGCAGATACTGATAGCCGGTGTTATTGGTGAAACGTTCGGTAAAAGGCTTCACCTGATGCAGCGCATTAAAAGCAAAGTGGGTGTTTTCCGGTAAATCAGCAAATACCGCACCGACAGTCCAGCGTTTATCACCTTGCTGCAGCGTTTTCCCAACCACATTTTGCTCTGCGAACAACATCCTGGCATAACTGGCACTGAGCGCGAGTTGATCAGGGGTTTGTAACACTGTCGCCAGGTCGCCATACAGCGTCTGCAATTGGATAAAATCCAACAGGTTGCGGCTCGCACCAACAATACCGTCTAAGCGAAAACTGTTATTTTCAACGCGAAATTCTGCACCAGGCGGCAAGGGCTCCAGCACCAGTAAATCCTCTACACCTGCGGTATCGCGCAGCCGATTCAGCACGTTTTTATTGGTCAGCGGCACACCGGCGTTCACTTGCGAAAAATACTGCTCAACCCGCACCACCCGGTCAGCATTCGGCTGCTGCTGATCAAAAGACGCTTCATAACTGGCAAACAAACCAATCAAAATGGCCGCAGCCAGTCCGATACTCAGTCCGGAAACATTCAGCGCAAAATGCAGTTGGTGACGAGAAAAAGCACGCAAGGCGGTGATCAGATAATTTTGCAACATGTTAAGCCACCTCGCTATTGTGAGTATTCAGGCTTTGCAGATTATTAGCCCGATCCAGGGTGATTTGCCCATCCAGCATTTTCACCAGACGGTCGGCATAATTACCTTCTTTTTCTGAGTGCGTCACCATAATGACAGTGGTGCCTTCGCGGTTCAGCTCGCGCAACATCGCCATCACTTCTTCGCCATTTTTGGAATCTAAGTTCCCGGTCGGCTCATCGGCGAGGATCAGCTTGGGATTGATCACCAACGCCCGTGCTACGGCGACACGCTGCTGTTGGCCGCCCGACAATTGCTGTGGCAAATGGTCAGCGCGGTGGTCGATGCCAACACGCTGTAAAATGGCATGAACCCGCTCTTTACGCTCGGCGGCGGAAATGTGCTGATACTGCAGGGGCAACTCGACGTTTTCAAACACCGTTAATTCATCAATCAGGTTAAAGCTTTGAAATACAAAGCCAATGCTGGCTTTGCGCAAGTTCGCCAGTTGCTTCTCACTAAAATGGGCGATTTCCTGAGCGGCGAACTGGTAGCTGCCGTTGGTTGGTGAATCCAACATCCCTAAAATGGCTAATAAGGTCGACTTGCCACAGCCTGACGGCCCCATAATGGCTACGAACTCGCCTTGATTAATTGTCAGGTTGATGTTGTTTAACGCAGTTGTTTCAACGTCCTGGGTGCGGAACACCCGCTGTAAACCGGCTAACTGGATCATGATGCTTTCCTTGTAAGTTATTGTAAATTCAGGGCAGTTGCTTTATCAAAATTGGCGTAAGCCGAGGTAATCACCTGCTCGCCAGCCGATAATCCTTCCAGTACTTCAAAATATTGCTGATTGCGTTTGCCTAAGCGGATATCACGGCGCTCGGCCTGGCTACCATCGGCGTCAACGACATAGACCCAGTTGCCGCCGGAGCTGGCAAAAAAGGCACCACGTTTGAGTAATAAGGCATTGGTTTTATCGCCACCCAGCACCAACTCGGCATCCAGGCTCTGGCCGCGGCGAATATCGCGCAGATCGGCTGGTAAACTCACTTCCACCTGGAATTGTGATTGGGTCACCCGGCTGTCCACTTTGCTGATCTGGGCATCGATGACTTGATTGTTCAGTTGCACTCTGACCGGCATGTCTCGGCTGACCTGATTCAGGTAGAACTCGTCCAATTGGATCACCAGTTTAAACTCGTCCGGTAAATCGATTTGACCAAGCCGTGCACCGCGCTCTTTTGATTCACCCACTTCAACATTCAGTTCACTCAAATACCCTGACACCGGCGCGCGAACCAATAAATTATCCAAATTACTGCGCGCCAGTTTTAAATTTTTCTCAAGCATGGTGGCGCTGTCCGCTAACTGAGCCAGCTGCTGTTGCCGGATGCTGTTTTCCTGCGCTTGTTGCTCCAACGTCAGTTGCCGGCGCTGCTCGAAATACTGCAGGTCTTCCCGGATCTGCGTCAGCGTGTCGCTAGCGACCAGCTTTTTCGCCAACAATTGTTCGGTTTGGGTCAGCCGGCGTTTTAACTGCCGGATTTGCAATTCGGTATCCAGCAAATCACGGCGCAGGTTTAAGCGATTGGTTTCCATGGTCATTTGGGTGTTGCGTAGAAAATTAAGCTGCTCTGTTGCTTGCGCTTCACGACTCATTACTTCCAGCTGCAAACTAGTATTGCTCAGCCGTAACAAAGGCTGGTCTTTCTCGACAAAATCACCGTGTTCGACCAGCCGCTCTTCCACCTGGCCACCGGCAATGCTGTCCAGATAAACGGTGGTTTTTGGTACCACCTGGCCGCGCACTGCCAGCGTATCCTGAAACACCCCTTGCTGAACGGCACTGATACTGAGGTTTTGTTTGCTGACATGCTGGCGCAAGCCGGTATCACCTGACACGCTGACGGCATAGGCCAACGCCGTTGCCGCAATAGCGAGCCCTGACAGCAGTACAGTTTTTAGTGGTTTTTTCCAACCCGACGTCGCGATTTTTCTGTCCATTGTTTGTTCCTCCAATCATCGACATCAGTGAGACCTGACGCCATGGGACTGTCCTAACTGTTTCAATTGTCATGCCATGAATAAAATAACTATATATCAATGACATACAGAATCACCATCTAGCAGAGGACCCAGCAGTGTCCGAAAATGGCACAGTGCAAAATGAATAAAACGTCCATTAATGGACACCTGAAGGATAAATCAGGTAGGCTGGCTCTATCAGCTCAATCGCAAAAAATGAAAGGACATCAGCACATTGAAACAGGAAGCGACCATTTTGATTGTTGACGACCACCCGGACGTCCTGTTGGCCGCCCGCTTGTTGCTGAAGCAACACTATCAGCAGGTGCTGACATTGGATGACCCCTTTGCCATTGAACAAACCTTGCAGCAACAGCAAATTGATGTGCTGTTACTGGATATGAATTTCCACCGGGATGCGATTAGCGGGCAAGAAGGTTTTTTCTGGCTGAAAAAAGTCCGGACTTTAGATCCCGCCGTCGCGGTGATCCTGATGACGGCCTATAGCGATGTGCAGCTTGCCGTGGAAGCAATTAAGTGTGGCGCCACCGATTTTGTCAGCAAACCCTGGCAGAATGACCAGCTCCTCACCACCGTCGCCACCGCGCTGGCACACGCACGTGATAAACAAACATTAGGGCAACTGACCCGACAAACCCAAGGATTAAGCCAGGCGTTAAATCATGCCGGCAGTGACAGCAAAACCTTGTTGGGGCAAAGCGCAGCCATGCAACAAGTGTTTGATATTATAAATAAAGCTGCACAAACCGATGCCAACATTCTGATCACCGGAGAAAGTGGCACCGGTAAAGAACTAACAGCCCATGCCATACACCAACAAAGTTTACGCGCCAATCATCCGTTTATTGGGCTGGATATGGGCGCGTTGTCTGGCTCTTTGTTCGAAAGTGAATTATTTGGTCATAAAAAAGGTGCCTTCACCGATGCCAAAACCGATCGCATCGGACGCTTTGAACTAGCGCATGGCGGCACCTTGTTTCTGGATGAGATTGGCAATCTGCCGCTGGAGCAACAAGTGAAATTACTGGCGGCCTTGCAAAACCGCCAGGTGACACCGCTTGGCGGCAGCAAAGCTGTGCCAACTGACATCCGGTTAATCTGCGCCACCAACGAAGTGTTGCCACAAGCGGTGGCGGAAGGACGGTTCCGGCAAGATTTGCTGTACCGGATGAACACCATTGAAATCCGATTGCCGGCACTGCGCGAACGCCCGGAAGATATTCCGCAGCTGGTCGAACATTATGTCAGTTTGTTTTGCCGTAAATACAAAAGAGAATTCAGTGTCGACGCCAGCTTGCTGAGGCAACTGCAGCTTTATCCTTGGCCTGGCAATGTGCGGGAATTAGCCCATGCCGTCGAACGGGCGGTGATCCTGTCAGAAGGCAGCTCGCTGAATCCTTCGCTGATGTTGGCGCAAGCACCTGTAGCGACAACAGCGCCAGCAACGATCGCAGAACCAACATCAGCATCAGTTTCACAGACGATGAGCCCACAAGCCGCTACCGAGCCTACCGAGCCCCTGTTTGATCTGGAGCAGGTGGAGCTTCAAACCATTAATGCCGCCCTGCGGCATTTTCAGGGTAATGTCAGCCATGCGGCCAAAGCGCTGGGCCTGACCCGTGGCGCTTTGTACCGCCGTTTAGAAAAATACGGGTTATAACGATGCACAAACAAAACTGGCAATTAGTGGGCTTGTTACTGCTGCTCTGTGCGCTGAGCATCCTCAGTTTCAGCCTGTTGCAACAACAGGGCGTGAACGCGACAGTGGTGGTTTGTCTCAGTGCGGTGCTACTTGTAATAGGGCAAATCCTGCGCTTGTGGCTGAAACAGAAAAACCTACCGGAACAGCTGTTTCGTGCGCTCGCCAATGGTGATAACACCCTGGGTTTACCTGCCGACCACCCGCTGCGGCAGCATTTTGAGCAAGCACGGATCCGGATGCAACAAGCGAGGATGGACGCTGAACATCAAGCGCAGTTTTTACGTCAGGTGCTGTTGCATATCGATTTGGCGCTGCTGATATGTGATGCACAAGGCACTATCAGCGAACAAAGTCCAGCGGCGGCAAGGTTGTTAGGGCAGAAATTCGCGACCTTGCAGGATATCCAGCACCAGCAAGTGCTCAACCAACAAGCCCTGAACCAACAACTAGAGCAACCTCAACAACCTGCGCTCGCTAAGGTGATTTTGAACGCCAGCACCGCGCAGCAAACCACCGTCACCTGGCATCGTGGCGAACAGCCCGACACTCTCGCCGTTGCCATCAGCGCGGCAGTGATTGCCGGGCAACCGATGAAAATTGTCACGCTACAATCTATCCACCAATCGCTGAATCTACGGGAGCAGCAGGCCTACAGCCAGTTGACACGGGTGTTGACACACGAAGTGGCAAATTCCATCACACCGCTCAGTTCCATTGCGCAAAGTTGCCAAGGCCTGATGCCCGACGGACTGTGTTTTGCCCAAGCAGAAGACAAAGCCGACTTGCAATTGGCATTGCAAACCCTGAATTCACGCACCGCGCATTTAGGCCAATTTATTCAGGACTTCCGCCAAGTGGCCGCAGTGCCCAAACCGCGATTGCAGCCAGTGGCATTGACCACCCTGGTACAACAGGTTTATCAGCTGTATACCCTTGAACTGCAACAACAACAGATCGATTGTCAGCTAGAACTACTCGACACGCGGCTGGTGATGGTCGACAGCACTCAAATTGAGCAAGTTCTGATCAATCTACTGAAAAATGCCATCGAAGCGTTTGCTCAGCAATTTGTCCAACAAAAGGAGCGAACCGTGGCGCCGCAGATTTGGCTGACCGTCAGTGCACTAGGGCAAAATCAATTAATGGTAGAAGTCCGCGACAACGGCCCCGGCGTCACCAAAGAAGCGGCACCGATGATTTTCGTTCCATTTTTCTCAACAAAACGTCAGGGTTCCGGCATTGGTCTGGCATTGGCGCGGCAGATTATGGTGCAACATGGCGGCGATCTGGTTTATCTGCCAGCTGACACCGGCGCCAGATTCCGCTTATTGTTTGGCTGAGTCTGTTGCAGCCAGTGGTCTGTCCACTGTCAATTACCCTAAGTTGAACAAAATATGACTAAAATAGCGCTGTTGTTTGACGTGAGAGCGGCGGATAATGAGCACAGTTGGGGGAGATTGACTGAGTTCAGCGCAAAATCACTGCGAGGATCACAGATCACGGGGACTGAATGAAACTGTTACGTCATCTGCACAAAGCGCCCCTGCGGGTACTGCGATTACAACGACGCAAAAGTATGATCCGGATCCGTTTTAGTATGGTCCGGTTGAAAATTGCTTTAGCTCAGGAAAAAGCTGAGACCCGCCAGATGCTGCGAATTTACCAGCATTATGTAACGGGCGAAGTCAGTAAAGAAGAGCTGTCGCGCGCAAATGCGCAACTGGCTGAAGTCCTGCGTGCCACCGGTCTCGGTATTTTTGCCGTGCTTCCTTTTGCCCCTATTACTATTCCACTGATCGTCAAACTTGGTCGTAAATTGGGGATTGAAGTATTACCCAGTGCATTTACCCCGAATGGCAAACGCCGGGCAGCACGGATCCGTCGCTTGCAGCGGACCGCCGATGGCAAGCCACCTTCACTGATTAGCAGCGCTCAACCGCCGACTGAAAGGTCAAACCCAGACTCAACGCCTTAGCGGCTGTTGAGTGTTACGGATCGCAGCAGCACTTTTCGCGATGCCGATTTTCAAATAAAAAGCCTGTATCACAACAGGCTTTTTACGTTTTGCAGGCCGGAGTTAGAACGAATAAGTCGCAGAAAGACCTAGCGTGCGTGGATTCACCATGGCGACGTAACCGTCAGGATAAGCGCGACTGGCTGGATCACGGGTGGTCATCCCTTCTTCATTGAATGCATTGTTGACAAAAGCGCTGACTAACCAGCTATCCGAATTGTAGCTGACCGATGCGCGGGTAAGTACATAGTCCCCAGCTGTGCGCTCTCTGGTGTTATTTAAATCACCATAAAATTCACCCACATAATTACTGCTCACATCAAGTTTCCACTGTTCGGTTAGCCAAAAGCTCAGTCCCAAACTGCCTGTCACGGACGGTGCTGAGTTCAACTCATTGCCGATAGCAGTGGCAAAACCACTGGCGGCTTTGACGATTTTTGAACGCAATAAACCTAAGCTGCTGTGCAGTTGCCACTGCTCTCCTAGCATCGTATATGCTTCCAGTTCCAGGCCGTAACTCTGAGCCTGGTCGATATTGGTAATAGTTCGGGAGCTGCTAAGCGCCTGATAGTCAGTGAAGTCATTGTAAAATAAGTTCGCGCTGATACTGGTATTACCGTTTTGCAGAACACTGCGAGAACCAAGTTCATAAGTATTCACTGCTTCTGATTCATAATAGTAATAGGCATTGGTAACCCCGTTAAAGGCACCACCACCCGCGTTATAACCTTGGCGGGCGCTTGCCGAAAGCGTAGTGTGACTAGCCAGCTGATATTGCAGCACCAGCTTTGGCAGGGTGAAAGTTTTCTCGTTATCGAGTAAAGCACGCACCCACTTACCGCGGGTCAGCAGATTAAAATCTCGTTGTTGTTCTTCCCGCTCCACCCGGACTCCGGCTGTCAGGCTCCAGACTTTGTCAAACCGATAACTTCCTTCACCATACACAGCTTTAGAATCGCTGGCATCTTCGCCATAGTACGAAGTAGCGCCGGTGCTTTGGAAGTCCTGATCACGTTTAAAATAAGCCAGACCAACAAAACCACTATAGGTATCGCTGCTCCTCCCATAATTGAATTTACTGTCAAAAGTGAGTTCCTTTTGTAACATCAACACATCAGATTCAGCTGCAACTGTCGCTTCATAGGCTTGTGCATCCCACTGATAATCCATGTAAGCCAGTAAGGTTTCGAGTGACCAGAGTTCCGACAATTGGTAGTCCAGTTTCAGACTGTTGGTGTCGGATTTTGTACCCATATCGCGCTGAAACAAAGGCTCATAAGCCCTTGGTTCTTTCGCACTAAAATACAAGCGACCAGCGTTGCCTTGCTCCTGATAGTGCTGGTATGAGTACAGCAAGCTCAAATCTTGAAGTGCCTTGGGAGTCCAGAGTAATTTAGCTCTGGTGTTGTTGGTATCCAGCTGATTAAATTTGGACTTTGTTGGGTTCGACGGGTAAACAATCGGGTTGGAATAGGTTTCACCTTCGATCCATTGGCTGGATATCCGAAACGCCAACTCATCATCAACAATCGGTCCGGACAACACGGCAGCACTGTCAAAAAAGTTACTTTGATTACGATAGCCAAGCCTGACTGCACCTTCCCATGCCATCTGTGGGTTTTTGGTGTTTACGAAGACTGCACCACCAATGCTGTTGCGGCCATTGCTGGTGGATTGTGGGCCGCGAAAGACTTCTACCTGCGCTATATCCCATAGACCAGTGTCTCCGGTTAAATCGGCCACAAAAGGTTGCGCTACACCATCAACGAGGTTACTGACTCTGGCTCGGGCGCCGCCAGTGAATGAGTTAAAGCCTGTCGCTGAACCGTTGCCGGACACACCGCGAATATCCGGGACTGCGCCGGTCAATACAACGACATTGGAAATATCAGCTAGCGCATCTGACATCGATACCAGTTGACCATTGTCCAGTAATGCCTGATTAACGACGGCTACCGACGCGGCAGTGTCTTTGAGCGACCTTTCGGTTTTTTCACCGGTCACTTTAATCACTTCAATTGACTCGCGTGCGCCGTCGTTTGGTTCTTCTTCAGCAATCAATTGCCCTGAAGTCCCAGCCAGTGCAACCAGCATCAGCCGAACCAACAGTGTTTTCTGAACCGCAATCTTATCCATTGTTTTTAATCCCATTTTTAGATGGCCTGAAGCCGTTAACTGAACCGTCGATGCAAAACGCGGCAGAAAACTAACACAAAAAAATTAACATTTCAATTGATAATCATTCGCATTCAATGTAGTGTACAGCTACTTCTTCCCAGGACAAAATCTCATGCTGTTAACTATCACAGCCGGCTTATTGCTGCTCGCTGTCACACTTTGGTATGCCACCACCAAACATCAGCGATTACTTGCTAAAAAACTGCAAAAACCATGGCGTATTGTGGCGGTTTTATTAGGCATAACCGCTGTAGTGAGCGCTGCGCAGCAGTTGTCCTGGCCGGCAACCCTGTTTTTTTGCGCGTTGGTTTTTATGCTCGCTGTGATGTTGGCGCCGCTAACCACTTTACTTAAAAAGGGACAATCCCATGGCCATTGAACGCCGCAAAAATAATTTTCAGCCAGATTGGCTTGGTAAAACGCTGGCCGCTGTATTCCCCGGCCTTGCTTTTGCGTTTGTCTGTGTCGGTTTTTACGCCTGGTATGGCCCGGGAGATATTCATTCTGGTAACAAAACCCAGTTTCATATGTGGTTGTTTACGCCGATCTGGCTTGGTGTTTTGAGTGTGGTGTATTTATTTAAATCGGCGCGCCAAGCCTGGTTGACGCTAGGTAGTATTACAGTGCTGCTGTACGCAGTTTTCTTTTTATTGCGGAGTGTGGCATGAAAGTCAGGCCTGACATTTTACGAACGTATCAAAGTTTACATACCTGGACCGGTATCACCGCAGGTTTATTATTGTTTATCGGTTTTTATGCCGGTAGCCTCACCATGTTTAAGCATGAATTACAGCAATGGATAACACCCGCATTCAAGCCCATTAATCAGGCACAACAAGAACAGACGAAAGTCGCAGACTGGCAGTTGCTATTGAATAAAACCCGGACACTTTATGGCAACGAAATGGCCGCTGGTTTTGAACTGGATTTACAACAACCCGAAGCGGTGATCCGTTGGTATAGCCAGGGCAGTGCTCGAGATCTGCATATGGATAATAAACTGGTGCAAGTTTGGCAAGGGCAAGACGGGCAATTGCAAAAAACGGAAAATTATGAAAACCAGTTTGCTGATCTGATTGATTATCTGCACCGCAGTGCCGGTATTGCCGGTGAAATTGGTCATGACCAAGCCGGGGTTTATGTGCTGGGGATTGCCGCTGTGTTGTATTTTCTGGCGCTGGTGTCTGGCGTAGTGGTGTTGTTACCTACTTTGGTTAAAACATTTTTTGCTCTACGCAAAGACAAAGGAGCAAGTCGCTTTTGGCTCGATAGCCACAACCTGGTGGGTGTTGCCAGTTTACCTTTTCATTTTATTATTGCCTGGACAGTCATTGGTTTTGCTTTTCATGATCTGATTTACGACGGCATCAGTGTATTTTATGGAGACAAACCTTTATTCCAAGCCCCAGCTCGCAGTAGTCAAACCTTTCATATACAAAGTCTGCCTCCATTAGAACAACATATAGCAGCTGCCAAAGCCTATAGCCCTGAACATCAGCCGGTGAAGCTGAGTTTTATGCGGTTAAATAGCCCGGCTCCTGCGCTGACGGTGCAAATGATTAGCACAAAGGGCATGATGCGCGGGCCAGAAGCTGATTATTTGTTTATGCAGCCGTATACCCTCAAAATCCAACCTTTTACCTTTTCCAATAAAGACGGTGCCAGCTACAGTAATTTTGTGATGGGACTGTTTTCCTTACATTTTGGAACCTATGCCGGTGATTTTGGCCGTTGGGGCTATTTTGTGATGGGGCTTTTAGGTGCATTTTTGTTCTACAGCGGCAATCTGTTATGGCTGGATAAAAGAATGAAGAAAAGTGCAGGAGCAGACCGAAATTGTCAATTGATGGCGGCGTTAACCATTGGGGTTTGTCTTGGTTCTGTGCTGGCTGTCGTGCTAACGCTGTTCATTGGTAAACTGTTGGGATCTGTACTAACCAACGTAAACTACGCTTATTTGTGGTGTTATTACCTGAGTTTTGTGCTCTTCGTTGCTTACAGCTTTTGGCGTGGTGCGGCTATAGCCGCTTATCACGGCTTGCTATTTTTGTCGTTGGCTTGTGCTTTATTGCCTGTGACAACAGGTTATATTTTGTGGCAACTTCCAGACTGGTACACAGCTTCAGCGTCGTTTGGCGTTGATCTGATGGCGTCATTGTTTGCTGGAGTATTTTTACTCGCAGCACGTAAGACAAAAAAGCGCATGCTGCAACCTACTGATGGAGGAGTCTGGTCAATACAGGCATCGGCGCCACTTCGAAGCACACCATCTACGACTGAAAGGTCAAACCCAGACTCAGCGCCTTAACGGCTGTTGAGTTTTACGATTAGCAGCACTTTGCGCGATGCCGATTTTCAGGCGTAAAAAAAGCAGCCGAGGCTGCTTTTTTTATCAAGCACAATTTAACCTTTGATCGTCATATACGCGACCACAGCAATCAGTAAGGGTGCAACAACGGCCGCCATCAAACGATACCAATGCACTGCATGTTTGTGCATCTCTTCGGTTAAAATCACTTTGATTTGTGGCCAAATCCGCCAGCCAACAAACACCGCTGCAAACATACCACCCAATGGCATCAGTAAGTTTGACGCCACAAAGTCCATCAAATCAAACGGCGTTTTGCCAAAGATTTTCATATCATCAGCCATCGAGCCGAAAGATAAAGCCGCCGGAATACACAAAATAACGTAGTTGCTCAGGCTCACCACAATAGTCGCGGTTTTACGGGCGAAGCCATATTCGTCAATCAAAAACGCAACCACCGGCTCCATAATAGAAATAGACGATGTTGTCGCTGCAAATAAGAGAAGCGAGAAGAAAATCAACGCCAGAATCTGACCACCGGCCATTTGCGCAAACAGTGCAGGCATGGTGATAAAGGTCAAGCCAGGGCCAGAAGCCGGGTCGACATTAAACGCAAATACCGCAGGTAGGATCATTAAACCTGCCAGTACACTAGCCATGGTTGCTAAACCAGCGATCCACAAACCAGCGTTTACCACTTTGGTTTCTTCGCTTAGATATGAACCATAAGCAATCATTAATCCGGCACCCACCGACAGCGAAAACACGGCTAAACCTAATGCATCCAGTACCATTTTAATCGACAGTTTGCTCCAATCCGGTGTAATAAAGTACATCACACCTTCAACGGCACCCGGTAAACTTAAGCTGCGATACACCATAAATAACATCAACGCAAACAGCACCGGCATCAGGACTTTACAGATACGTTCAATACCTGACTGCACACCAGCAATTACTATCGCTGCCGTCACGGTCATAAAACCTGCGGTGTATAACAAGGACGAGGTCGGATCGGCGATAAACATACTGAAGGTATCACTGAGGACTTTCGCATCGGTGGTCAGAATGTCACCTTTGATGGCTTCGATAATGTACGCAATGGTCCAGCCACCCACCACACAATAAAAACCGAGAATTAAATAGACACAGAGCACCGATATCCAACCGGCAACATGCCAATGCCCTTGCCCCAATAAACGGTAAGCAGACGTCGCAGATTTTTTCGCACTACGGCCGATCATCATTTCGGCCAGTAACATCACGACACCGACAGAGAACACACAAGCAAGATAAACTAATAAGAACACGCCACCGCCATTGGCACCTGCGACGTAGGGAAATTTCCAGATGGCGCCAAGGCCAACTGCGGAACCGGCTGCTGCCAGAATAAAGCCGATGCGAGAGCCCCAGCTGCCGCGGGCGATAGTGGTATTGGTCATGAGTGGTCCTGAAGTAAGAGTGCTGTTGTAATAGTTATTTGCACAGCAATGTAGAGGAAATAGGCCGTTTAATGCAACCAAAATAGTTGACCAACTGGCTGAAGAAGTTAAAACGCGGTAATGAACTGTTGTTGAACTGTTGTGCATCCAGACCAATTCTGGCCATTGAACAAAATTGTGACTGCAATGTGAAAGCGCTTAAAACGCTGGTCACAATGGCGGCTGTTTTTCAGCACCATGGTTTGCTTCATTGTTAGCAAAGACCCGCACCACCATTTTTAGCAAGCTACCTTTTTCAACAGAAGCAGGCTAAGTTTACCCAAGCAACATTGCTGACGGAGTAATGAATGGTTCGACTAATGCTGGCGCTCATTTGGTGTGGGTGGTGCAGCCAATCTCTGGCAACTACAAATTTGACGTTGTATGCCTATCATAATTCGCCGCCCTTTGTGATTAATGCAGA
>JAHJNE010000426.1 GCA_018820995.1 Gammaproteobacteria bacterium
ATCGCTGGATTATTTTGAAGGTCAGCTGCGCCAGGCGCCAGTGAAGGAAATTCTGTTTCAAATCGCCACGAATGAACTGCCCGCTATTGTGAAGTATTTTGCCGACAACGGTTTTGGTCAGGTGCAGGCGCTGGATTTATCTGCCTTGATGCCGGGGTTAAATAAAACTGAGCAATTTGATTATTGGTTAACGGCGGCCGGCGCTCTGGAAATCCATGTTCAGCATGAACAAACTGCAGGAGCTGTCCAATGAAGCTCAGGGTTAATTTATATCAGGCGGTGTTGCAACCCCGGCTGGAAAAAATGACTTTAGCCCAAGCTGCGATGCTGGTAAGCGTGGCAGTGTTGCTGCTGATACTGGGCGGTGTGTGGAACTATCAACAGTTGCTGCAACAACGCCAACAAGCTGATCTGATTGGCCAACAAGTACAAAGCAAATTAAAAGAGCTGGAAATTTATCAGCAAAGCCTAGCGACTCGTCAGCCAGCGGCCGCGTTACAACAACAAGCGCAGACGTTGCAGCAAAGTGTTGACCAAAAACAACAACTGCTGAGTTATCTCAAACAGGAAATTAGCAAAGCACCACCGCAATATTCCAATGTGCTTCGCCACCTGGCAGCTATCGATTTGCCCGGAATTTGGCTCACCAGCTTTCAGCTCGGGCAGCAGCAACAATTTAGCGGTGTGGTCAAAGACAGCCAATTATTGCCGCGCTGGTTACAGGCTCTTGGCAAAAATGCGTTATTACAAGGACAGAGTTTTGATGGGGTGAAATTGCAGCCTTTGGCGCAAGCACCATTTTTAACTTTTGAGGTCAGTGCACGTCCAACGCTATTACAAGACGATGCTTTATTGCAGGCGCCCGCTGTATCGAATTCAGCAGGCCCCACTTCTGTAGCTCCCACTTCTGCAATTCCAACGCCAGCGGTTCTGACCAATGGAGGTCAGCCATGACTTTGTGGCAACAATATTCAGAACGTTTTTTAAAGTTACAGCTGCGTGAACGTTACCTGATTAGTTATGGTACGGCGTTATTATTATTGTGGCTTGGCGTGTTGTATGTCATCCAACCGATGTGGCAAATGCATGTGCAACTGAAGCAGCAAAATCGTAGTAGTCTGCAGCAAACCGTTGGGTTACAACAACAAATAGACGAAGTTCAGCAGGCGTTGAGCGTCGATCCCGATCAAGTGTTGCAGCAAAATATCGACAAGATGCGCACTGTTGAGCAGCAGTTACTTAGCCAGATCCGGGGTGTGACAGGGCGTTATATCAGCGGTGAGCAAATGGTGCAGCTGCTACAGGATGTTTTAAATCAACAGCAAAATATCCGCTTGATTGCGCTGGAGAATTTACCGGCGAAAGCGGTGTTGTTGCCAGGTGCAAACGCTGATAAAACCTTGAGTGACAAACCTTTATTATACCGGCATAGCACACGATTGACCTTCGCCGGTCCTTTTGATGGGCTGCAGCAATTACTGCAAAGATTAGAACAGTTGCCTTGGCAACTACATTGGCGCACGTTGGATTATCAAGTCAAAGACTATCCGGTTGCTGAGTTGCAGTTGGAGCTGGAAACGGTAAGTGAATATGACAGTTATCTTAAGATTTAAGGCGTTTGCGGCGACCATAGTGTGCAGTGCAACAGCTGCGGGTTTCGTGCTGGCGAGTTTAGTGCTGGCGCCTGTCGCTCTGGCCTCTGATCCAACCCAGCCGGAAGTGCAGCTTGAGAGCAGTCCCGGCACAGAAACCGTGGCGAAACCTGCATTGCCAGTGCTGAGTATGATCCGTTCGCAGGGCACTTCACAGCAGGCTTTTATCAATGGACAGTGGTTGAAGGTCGGTGAAAAAATTGGGGTTTACCGCGTACGCAACATCAGTGTCAGTCAGGTTACCCTGCAGCACGGAGAGCGTCAGCTGGTGCTTAATTTATTTAAAACAACGACAATCACAACTAAGAAGTAGCGAAAATGATGCTGAAAAAATCACCTTTATTGATAGCCATGATGCTGCCGTTACTCAGTGCCTGTCAGACGTTGCAAGCGCCACAAGCGGCCAACAACACGCAGGCAGAACTGGAAAAAATGCAGCAGGTCGCCAAAGCACCGAAGCCGTTGCAAGTGCCGGCTGCCGTGAATGACGATTTATTAAGCCCGTTACCGCCGCTGCGTGCAGATTTGCAATTACCCCGGTTTAATGTGTCGGCACTAAATGTTGAATTGTCGGAGTTTTTCTCCTCGTTGGTGCTGGATTCTGAATACAGTGTGATGGTGCATCCATCGGTACAAGGCCAAATTAGCCTGCAACTCAAACAAGTGACCTTGCCGGAAGTGCTGAATGTGATCCAGCAGATGTACGGTTTTGATGTGCGGCTCACCGGCAATGTGTATCAGATTTA
>JAHJNE010000427.1 GCA_018820995.1 Gammaproteobacteria bacterium
GGACTGGCATTTCTGGCAATGGTCGGAGAAAGCGACGATTGCCGGAGTGGAGAAGGAAGTTGATTTGAATTACTTCAACAATAAAGATAAAAAATTTGCTGATTTGCTGCTGCCGTAAATAGCCTGACGTTCAGGCAGAATGATTGGCATCAATCATCTTCGCAATCAGTTACTTAACACGTGTGCATCGACTAGCTGCAGCAAGTGTTGCAGGCACCTGATATAGAAACGAGTGCTCTGCATGGATATTAATATGTGCAGTTTCCAGTGGTTTAATTGACTATAAAAATCGGCGATAGCGCCGATTCACACTAGGACTTGTCGTTTGGTCCGCGCTTGCTGGCGGATTGGCTGTCGCTATCACGATTGGCCGCTGACAAAAAATCGGGTAACCAGGACATTGCAACCAATTGCTCTTTGGCTTTTTTCGGCAATTGTTTGAGCTTAAATTCCCACTGACTGGCGACACTGCGATTGGTAGCCTGATGTTGCCAGACCAATTCCAACGCCTCTTTGCCACGCAGCGCTTTGGCGCCACCTTTTAGTTCGCCCCGATGTTGGCGCAAACGTCTGACGGGATCGGTACTGATGCCGGTGTACAATACGCCCTGGCTTGTTCGAACCAAATAGACATACCAGACGCTGGTTGTTGGCGGGCTGTCAAAAGCAACTTTCGGATCAGCAGGTTGCGTTGCTTGGCTAAGTTCAGACATTCGGGTGCGATATCCTGCAAAGGTTGATTCTGCTATACTGCCGTCCTGTGAGGGCTGCCGTTTCCGGTGGCGCCAACTGGCCGATCCTGGTCTTGTTTCTGAAGGACAATTATGCAATTTGCAGATTTGGCGTTAAACGCGCTTATCTTAAAGGCAATCGCCGAGCAGGGCTACCAAAGCCCAACACCAATTCAGCAAAAAACCATTCCGGTGATCCTACAAGGCAAAGATGTGCTGGGTGGGGCGCAAACCGGCACCGGCAAAACCGCCGCTTTTACCTTACCTATTTTGCAACAACTGATTGAAAATCCTAAAACACTACAACCGAAACAAATTCGTTGTCTGGTACTGACACCTACTCGTGAACTGGCGCAACAAGTGGCTGACAATATTGCCGCTTATGCTCGTCATCTGCCGCTCAAAACGGCGGTATTTTATGGTGGCGTGTCGATTAATCCACAGTTGGATGCCGCGGACGCCGGTTTAGATATTCTGATTGCAACGCCAGGCCGATTACTTGATCACATGCATCAGGGCACCATCAGCTTATTTGAGTTGGAAGTGTTGGTGCTGGACGAAGCAGACCGCATGCTGGATATGGGTTTTATTCACGATATCAAACGCATCATGGCCAAACTGCCGCCCAAGCGCCAAACCTTATTGTTTTCAGCCACTTTCTCCAAGGAAATTAAAGCGCTGGCAGATACTTTGCTCGATTCACCTGTGCTGATTGAAGTGGCCACCGCCAATTCAGCGTCGGCGCAAGTGCAGCAATTGGCATTTCGGGTCGATTCGCAGCGTAAACGTGAGCTGCTTTCGCACGTGATTGGCGCCCGCAACTGGCAACAAGTTTTGATCTTCAGCCGCACTAAACATGGCGCTGACCGTTTAAGCAAACAGCTGGCGCTGGATGGCATTGAAGCAGCATCAATCCATGGCGATAAAAGTCAGGGCCATCGCACCAAGGTACTACAAGATTTTAAAAATGGTGAGTTGCGAGTGTTGGTCGCAACCGACATCGCCGCCCGCGGGCTGGATATTGAAGATTTACCGATAGTGGTGAATTACGATTTACCGCATATCGCTGAAGATTACGTGCACCGGATTGGCCGCACTGGCCGGGCTGGCCGTTTTGGCCTCGCCGTCACTCTGGTCACGCCGGACGATTTGCCGATGCTCGGGCAGATTGAAAAGATGATCAAGCAAGTGATTGAACAGCAGGTGTTGCCTGGTTATGAGCACAACCCCAAGTTTAATCATTCCAGCAAAGCCAAAGAAGATCAGGCGGATGCAGAAGTGAAAATGAAAAAAACCTTAAGTAACAGCCGTAAACTGTCGATTGAAAAATCGAAGCTGCGTGCAATCGCCCTTGGCAAAAAGCGTCCGCAATAAATTCATGCCAATTGAATGATTTGGTGGTGAGTTGGGGTTGTAACTGTTGGCTTGCGAGTTTGTTTTTAGAGCGGCAATGCCACAGGGATACTGAGCATGGCTATTGCGACAGCTGAGTCAAACTCCGTTGTCGCTTTTTTTGTGCCCCGTAATTGCTGTGTTTGGAGCTAAACGACGAATCATTAACCGTCAACCGGCTCTGTCGGCGTTTTCAGCGTTAGCTGATAAAAAGCTAAATCCAGCCAACGACCAAATTTATAACCCGCTTGAGTAATAGTGCCGCTGTGCACAAAGCCTAATTTTTGATGCAAAGCGATACTGCCATTATTGCTGGCATCAATACCGCCAATCA
>JAHJNE010000428.1 GCA_018820995.1 Gammaproteobacteria bacterium
CTACTCATTTCAGCGGTCAGCTTGGCGAATAAATCATAGTTCGATAAGTTGACAGTCAAAAAGCACACCGCGCCACAATTCACTTGTCTAAACGTTGAACTCGGTGATGCAAAAACTTGGGCATCAAATAAGTACTGCTCCGCCAGCCTTTTTACCCGAAACGCATGATAGTCACTACTGACGAATACCAGCGGTTGCCGCCGATCGAGCCTGTCCGCCAACTGATAAAACTCATGGTAGGTTGTTGCGCCGCCATAAAAACAATCGAGTTGCACCCCGGCCGGAATTTTTGGTCGTAAATAATCCAGATACGGCTGACAGAAAAGCGTCGTGATATGCACTGTTGGCTGATCTGTACGATTTTGAATGATGGTGCTGAGTTGGTCTAATCTGCCGCGGGCACAGTCAGGAATAGCTGTTGCATTGCCACCACAACCGAGCACCACATAATTACCACTGAAATCACTAGCCACAGAGTCAGTACTAATTACGCTGTTATACCAACTACGCACTTCGTTTGCCGCGTAGCCGTTGCCAAAAGTGTAAAACCAAACAAACAATAATAATAAGCCCGTTTTTCGATAACGGATGACTGCGAACAGCAGACCCCACAAAAAAAGATTATGCGGGTATAAAAATGGTTCTATTAAGTCTTTCACGACTGACTCCATCACAGCATTGATATGGGTTTATGACTACAGTTTGCCATATCAGCTGTCAATACGCTGACCTTTTACTAACGGCAGCACGATAATATTTTTTCGTAGACATGACACAGTCAGCAGTTTTAAGACATTGAGCTGTGGTAAGATCTAGAGCAAAATCTGCGCACTTACCCGCGTTAAATAGCAAGCAATCGGAGTGAAGCTATGTTGAAGACAGTATCAGTGATTGGTTTAGGTTATATCGGCTTGCCCACAGCCGCCATGTTGGCATCACGCAAACTCCGGGTCATCGGCGTCGATGTGAATCAGCACGCAGTTGATACCATCAATCAAGGAAAAATTCATATCGTCGAACCAGAGTTGGATTTACTGGTTCACGCCGCCGTCACCGGTGGATATCTATCAGCCCAAACAAAAGCAGCTGCTGCAGACGCTTTTATGATTGCGGTTCCGACCCCATTTTTTGACGATCTGTCACCGGATCTGTCTTATGTTGAAGCAGCAGTAAAATCCATTGCTCCAGTGTTGAACAAAGGTAATTTGATTGTCCTCGAATCAACCAGCCCGGTTGGCACGACTGAGCTCATGTGTAAGTGGATTAAAGAAATCCGTCCGGATTTAACTTTACCGACTGACTCCAACACCCCGGATTTACATGTCGCCTATTGCCCTGAGCGTGTACTGCCGGGCAAAGTGGTCCATGAGCTCATTTCTAACGACCGGATTATCGGTGGCTTGACCGCCGCTTGTTCTGAAATGGCTAAAAATTTGTATAGCACCTTCGTTGCCGGCGAATTACTGGTGACCGACGCCAGAACAGCCGAAATGGCAAAACTGACTGAAAACGCCTTTCGCGACGTCAATATCGCCTTTGCCAATGAACTGTCGCTGATTTGTGACAAACTCAATATTAACGTCTGGGAATTAATCCGGATGGCCAATCGCCACCCTCGGGTTAATATTCTTACGCCTGGCGCGGGTGTCGGCGGCCATTGTATCGCGGTTGACCCTTGGTTTATTGTGCATTCCGCTCCAGAGCAGGCAAAACTGATCCGGACCTCGCGCGAAGTGAACGACTTTAAGCCTGAATGGGTATTACAGAAGATTCTATCTACAGTCGCTAATCATAGTTTGAACAAGCCATCCGTCGCTTGTTTTGGTCTGGCATTTAAACCAGATATTGATGATCTGCGTGAAAGTCCGGCACTGCACATTGTGAACAAATTGGCTGAAGCTTACAGCGGCAAAGTCATGGCTGTAGAGCCAAATATTCACAGCACCAATAAACTGCATGCCAATGCGGAATTGGTCAGCCTTGAACAAGGCTTGGCTGCAGACATTATTGTCATCCTGGTCAAACACAAAGCGTTCAACGCTTGTGATTTTAAAGGGAAAACAGTCATAAACGTAGTTGGTGAATAAGTTCTCTTACAAATAAAAAAAGCGCCACTGGCGCTTTTTTTATTTCTGTAATCACCGGTTTTACTGCTGCTTGATTAACGGACATACCGGATATTCAGCAGAAGTTGACACTCCCCCTCGACACTCACAGCTTGGTTTTTAACTGCAGATAAGATCGCCAGCAAATAAATTGCAATAAAATCACGGCAGCCAGATTGGATAACACAAAAATCCAAGCTGCCGCCGCAGGATCTAAATCGGCATTGAGCCAGATATAAGCAACAGAGCTAAAAATAGCGACCAAAGTCACATTAGCAGCCCTTAAATCGGTTCTGCCAACAGCGGTGATCCAGACTTCAAAATAAGTTTTAACCAATGTAAGCCACAAGGTAATCACGACTAACATGGTGACTAATTCAGATTCAGCTGTTAACTGTTCATTTAATAGCCATGGATACAACCAGGGAAACAACAGTAACAACAAAACATAAGGCGCTGACAATAGAGGGAAAGTTATCAATAGGCTGCGGCGAAATAACATCACTTTGTCTGCGAGCAAAGTTTTATTTGATAACTTGGACAACAATACCTGCGAAAATACCACCGGCAATAAAGTCACCGGCATAAACAAGATAAAAGCTTTTCTAAACTGACCAAGCGCAGTCAAGCTACTAAAAATCGCCAAAAAAATAAAAGGAATGTTGGTCAGATAAATGGCAAAAATATCATGCCATGCGTAACTCAGTCGCGCACGCCACACCGATGCTCGCCACAAATCACGCCATATTTTAGCCAGATGCAGATTTGCCAGTTGTAACTCTGGTCCAATCGCTCGCACGCCAACTGCGAGCGGTGCCAGACTTAACAATAAAATACACCAGAGCACAGTGGCAGTTTCATCAATGGTTTCAAACCAGACCGCGACCACTAACAACAGCATTAAACAACCGCCCAGTAACTGGCTTTTTACTTCAATGGCAAACTGCTGTGCCCCTTTGAGGTAACAAAAAAGTGCCTGATGCAGCGCCCAAACCAGACCGATAGCAAGACTTAATAAATACAACTGATAATCAAGTGCTTGCTGATCCCATAACGCGTAGCACAGCAACAACAGACTGAATACGGTAAACATCAGCAAGCTGATAGTGATACTACTGATCAGATCGCCCACTTGCCGAACTGTTGCACTTTGGTGGATGAGATAAAAATTTGCGCCAAAAGCGATGGCGGGGAAAAACAAATTCGCGAGCATATAGACAAAGCTGAACACACCAAATTCAACTTCCAGAAAATGCCGTGCCAACGCCAGATTTAACAACCAGCGAGAACCAAAATTCAGGCCTTGCGCCATGCTATTGCTCATCAATTTACGCGCAAAGTCACTGCGGATCATGTAGTTTGCTCCGGCGCCTGATCCCACCATAATAACAAGCTACCGTTCAACATCCCCCACGGGATCCACAACATACCAGATGTCAAAACATGCCCCGCCATCGCAGCCACCAGCAACAGAACTGCATTCACCATCAGTAAGCCAGCGGCAACTGTATGAGGCGCCTGTAAATAGCAGCGATAACTTTGAATAAGCACCCAACCAAACCACAACATAAAATATGCCAGGCCCAAACCGCCATACCAGATAAATAGATCAACGGGGTCTAATTCCGCCATCGGTTTTGCCGTATAGAGCTCAAGTCCGGTGACGCCAATTCCAGAAAGTAAATGCCATTGGTCATAATACTGCACTGCAAGCTGCCAATTTTGCGCCGCATAGAGATCGCGTGACGATAAAATCACGCCAAGCACACCTTGCTGTTGATAGACCCACAATAATTTTTGACCAATCCCCAGCGTTTCCAGAATCAAGGGTAATTGCCACAGCATAACGAGGGTGAGAACAACACCTGACAGCACAACCACGCCAATCCAACGACTAAAGCGCTGCCAATGATGCTTGCTTTGCAACAATGGGATCAATATCGCCAGCAGTAACACTCCGGCAATGCCGGTTTTAGTCAACATTGAACTTGCACAAAACAGACTGCACACCAGCACCACCGAAAACTTTAATCGAGCCTGTGGCCAATAGCTTGCAAATAAATAACCCGATAGGACCAACAACAATGCAGACAATTCATTGGTTGCTTTAAAAAAGCCTTTAGTACCTAAATTCTGGTCCGGCAGATAATCGTTCGGCAAATAGGCCTCAAAACCATAACCCAACCGGCCCAACAACAAATTCAGGACGAGGATAGCAAAACTGAACAGCATGATTTGATGGATAGCTTGGCGGGCTTGTTCAGGTTCGCGACTGACCAGATTATAGAAATATAACGCAGCCAATAGCGGTGACAGTATTTTCAGTAACATTCCGGCATCGTAGCTAAAGCCTGCAGTGTTGCCACTTTGCAATAAACTGTAAAATGGTCCTAACATCATCAGCAGCAGTAGTAATAAAGGCAACAGCAAACCGCGGACCTGATGCCATACCAGTGCAACAACCATCAGTAACAACAATAGACTTTTATAAGCCGCCGACAATGGCACACTTTGGCCAAATAGCTGTAACAACACGCCATTACCGGCATCTATGAGCAAATACCATTTTGCGAGCAATAAAATAAGTAAATCCAGAACCGCGGTGCGGCGATCCGGACTTTTGGTGAGCGTGGTGTCAGAGATCATCGACGCGCAAACACCAGCGCCAACAACATAGCGAATAAAGCTGCCAACAAAGCACCAACCAAGGCACTAAATACCAAGGGTTTTGCTTTTGCTGGCTGCACTTGTAGCGGTAATATCGGATGCAGAACCTGCTGCGCACCTTGTTGCCATAAATGAATGTCGGCCAGCACCGGATCTAAGCGACGACTCAGTTCACTGCGTTCACCAATCGAATTAATGCTGGAAAGTGCCATCTGTAACGCATCACGTTGTTGTGTTAATTGTTGCAAACGTTGTTGTTGATATTGTTTAGTCGCACTCTCTAAGAGTGCATCCAACAAGATTGCGGCGGTCTTCGGGTCAGCGTTTCGCCATTGGACGCTTAATAAATTGCCCCGGCGTTTATGTTCAAAATGAAAACCACCACGCCAACTTTGGCTAAGTGCTTTGGCTTTATCCGGATTATCGAGCGCACAGAAATCGCTGAGTGGTTGGCATAAGCTAGCTGAAGACCAGAGTTGTTGCCACACATCAGGATGTTGCAACAACACACTAAAGCGCGCCAATTCATCAATTTCCAATGCGCCCAGCATTAATGACGTGTTGGCGGGTAAGTTGGCATAAACACCGGCCAGTTCCTGCACTCTGGCATCCGCCAAAGTAAAACTCGCTTTGGCGACGCCACTCGTCGGCAGATATTTGAGCGCAACTGCGGTGCCTAAAGCGCCCGCAAGCGCAAACACCCCAATCCATAATTTAAATTGCCAGAGTGCTTGCACCATCAGATTACCAAGATCACGTTCCTGGCTTAGCAGCGAAGATTGATTCATTTTCGTCCGAAAAGTCCTTTCATACCTTTGTTGAGGATCTGTTTTCGCAGCTTAATCGCCCACTGCATTTTGTGTTTAAAATAATAGCGGACTTTAATTTCCACCAGCCCGTAACGGACTGATGACAACAATTCAGCAAAGGATAATGGCAGTTGTTGCATCGTGCGCCGGTAAAATGCCTGATTATGCAAATTCCGGTCATTCATCAAGCCCTGATGCTTTTGTACAAACTGCGCCTGAGCATCAAGTCGCTTTGGTGAATGAGTGATACGGCCTAACTCATGACCCACATGCACAATATAAGTCGCGTCAGACAACCGCAGCGCCGGACCATAAGCTGCGACCATCCGCAACCACATGTCGTAATCCTGAAACGCCGCCAGCGTCTCATCAAAACCACCTTGTGCCAACATTCGGCTTTTACGAACTAATGCCTGATTCGACAAACAATGCACATCCAGCAGCTCAGGTAACCGCACCACTTTTTGCTCTGGATAGAGTTGTTTTCGAATGATGCCATAGTCCCAATAATAGCTGGAGCAGACACAAGAATATTGATCGTCATAGGCATTCATCAAGCTCGACAAACGATTTGGTAAAAACTCATCGTCATCATCCAGCCCGGTGACAAAATCGCCGGCGGCAGCTTTGATGGCGAGATTGCGCGCAGCACACGCGCCCTGGCCTTTATCTTGCCGGAATAACCTTATTTTCGGGTTCTCACCGTAGAGCTGATTTAATACATCCCAGGTATCGTCTTTTGAACAATCGTCGACAATAAGTAGCTCAAAATGAGGATAATCCTGCGCCAATACGGATGCGATCGCACGCTGCACCATCTGGCTGCGATTGTAGGTTGGCATATAGACGCTGATCAGTGGCGGCTGTACTTCGGTGGCGCTTAATGAATGTTGTTCTAGCAAAGGTGCAGTCTCTTGAATTATATACCTGTTGTACCCGAAGCAGTCACTTGGTTGACTGTGTGTAGTCGTTCCAACCCCATGAGATAACTGTGTCTATAGAGGCTCGCCAACTGTTCGTCTCGCTGAAGCGACTTTTACTTTGAATATTGTTTTATAAAAATCAATCAGATCAAGGTCGGAAGTCAAACACTATAACTTACCGCGGACATACAACCACAGATATTCCACCAGGTTCCACTGTCGCTTAATGCGAGATGGCTGGTCAATAAGGCGATACGCCCACTCAAGATTCAGTTTACACCAGAGTGCTGGAGCCCTTTTTACATTGCCGGTAAACACATCATAAGTACCACCGACGCCCATGAAATAAGTGTCGGGCAGGCTTTGTTTCGCCAGTGCAATAAACTGCTCTTGCTTAGGAGAGCCCATAGCGACTGTGACAATTCGGGCACCACTTTGCACAACTTGGGTGATCAGCGTATTGGCATCTTTAAAATAACCATCGACCGCCCCAACCACCTGAACTCCGGCGGCTTCCAGCTTTTGCCGGGTTTGTGCTAACACTTGTGGTTTGGCACCAATTAAAAAAACCGGAACATGTTGAGTGGCAGCGCGGGCCATTATCGCTTCCCATGTTTCGCAGCCAGGAACCCGCTGCACCGGTTTACCGAGTTTTTTGCGCATGACTTTAACCACGCCCATCCCGTCGGCATACCTAAGTTCAGCGTTATTGAGCATCGTTTTAATTGCAGGGTCTTGCCGCGCTCTCATGACTTTTTCTGGATTAATCGCCACTGCTGCGCCGGCAAAAACAGTGCCATCATCATGCACAATAAAATTGACCAGCTGCTGCATACTTTCAAAGGCCATCACTTCGACGCCGCCGACATCCACCACTTCTGGCTGAAAAGACATAATTTGTTCCTACTGCTAAATAACGACCATCAATAACGGTTCGGCTTTTAAAATCTAAATATTAGGCAACATCTAATAGTGACTGATAAAGACGTTGCAACTGGCCAGCCACCTGTGTGACCAGGTATTGTTCTGCATTTTGTCGGCCCGCCAGCTGCAACTGCTGGTAATCTGCCGCTGGCATTGTTAATAGCCGCTGAACTGCTTGCTGCAACTGTTGTTGTAACTGTGCTTCATCTTTTTGCGACAATATAAAACCAGTCTCACCATCAATAATTTGCGCCTGAGAGCCATCTGTGACGGTGGCAATCACCGGAGTGTAGCAGGCCATCGCTTCAGTCATCACCAAACCAAAGGACTCGTTGCGGGAAAGACTTAAAAAACAACGGCTATCCTGATAAAAAACCTGCAGTTCGGCTGGGCTTTGCGGGCTAAAAAGTTGCAACCCTGGATATTGCGACGAAGCTGACTCTAACTGTGAACGATAGCTGCCCTGCCCAACAACAGCAATCTGCAGCCCCTGCAACAACGGCAACAACGCAAGTAACCGGTCCATGCCTTTGTTATGATCCAGACTGCCTACATACAACAGATCAAACCTCTTATCACCGCGTGATTTTAATTCAGCCTTGGCAAATACCGGATGAATGCCGGCTGGCAGCACCATACTTGGCACCTGCTGATTAAAAAAACGGGCTTTGAGCTGCGCACTGGTAAAAATCCAGTAATCAACTGTTTTAGCAGCAAACTTGTACCAAGCTGATTCCGGTTGATAGAGGTAGATATCACTGCCATGACAGGTGACAACAATTTTAACCTTTGGATTTCGCAACCAGCGATAAGTCAGCGCCAGCCAGATAGTTGGATAAAAGTAATGAACATGAATTAAGTCATACCTTTGTCGACTCAGGACAAACTGCCCAAAAAACTGTAACCATAAAACCGGATATTTCAGTAACCGATTTAGAAAAGAGTCATTGTGCCAGCGCATGAAAAAATAAGCGGGTTGGAGCTGCGCCAATGCATCAACCTGATTTTTCACAAACTGTCCCTGAAATGGCGCAGAAAGTTTTGGACCCATGTTGGTGATAATGAGGATTTTTTTGTCCATAATAGCGTCAGGTTGTGCGGAATTCACTGATCATACTGCGGAAGCTCTGCCGACAACAACTGCCCGTCAGACAAATATATGCTGACCAACCACAGTATTATTTGACTCACTACAGTTTAATCAGCACTAACCGAACAGTTTTCGGACAATCCGTGGCATGCTTTCATCAAGGCCCGATAGTAAGTACTACCAACTTCACCTATAATCGCCAGTGCGGGGGGTTCAAACCTGCAATAACAACAAATAGAATCAATTCTTTAGCGGACTTTTTATGCGTGAACACTTTGTGTTGTTTTCGACCACTTTTGTCCTCACCTTACTTGCCATTTTTATCCTCATCCCTCTCGCTCACAAAATTGGGCTGGTTGATAAACCGCATGGCAGAAAACAACACGTAGGCGCTATTCCGCTGATTGGCGGCATCTCTATTTTTAGTGGCGTGGCCATCACATTACTGATTTTTGGTCTGCCGCAAGATACACATTGGTACTATTTATTGTGCGGCGGTAGCATCGTACTGCTCGGTGTATTTGATGATTTTTTTGATTTAAGTGTGAAACTTAGGCTTTGTGTGCAACTGATGATAGGCGCTGTGATGGTGTTCGGCTTGAAGTTGTATCTATCCAACTTAGGCGACTTGGTCGGCCTTGGTAATATCACGTTGGGTTACATCGGTATTCCACTGACGCTGATCGCCGTCATAGCGGCAATAAATGCTTTTAATATGATTGATGGTATCGACGGACTGGCCGGTATGCTCAGTGGTGTCAGTTTTGTGTCGTTAACCTTGATGATGGGCATTGGTGGTCAACTGGAACATGCAGTGTTGCCGATGGTTTTAGTCTTTGCTTTAATCCCCTATTTACTGTTTAACCTCGATTTAATTGGCAAAGGTAAAGGCAAAATTTTTATGGGCGATGCCGGCAGTATGTTGATTGGTCTGTCTGTGATCTGGTTATTGATCATCGGAAGTCAAAGCAGTACTGCCAGTTTCCGGCCAGTGACCGCGCTCTGGATCATTGCGGTACCGCTGATGGATATGGTGGCGATTATGATCCGACGGGTCCGTAAAGGGCAGTCACCTTTTATGGCGGACCGTGAACACCTGCATCATATCTTCTTACGACTCGGCTTAACCTCTCGTCAAGCACTGGTGCTGATCACCAGTCTGGCAAGTATGCTGGCCACCATTGGCATTGTCGGTGAATATCTAATGGTGCCGGACCTTTTGATGCTGCTGCTGTTTTTACTGGTATTCAGTCTTTATTCACTGTCATTGCAATATATCTGGCGTATCACCCGTTTTATCAAACGCTACAAAGCGAAAAATCGTGCTAAAAACCATTCATAAATTGCTACAAGCACGCGCCATCATTATGTTGATGGAGCGTTTTTTCCGTTTAGGCGCTGGCGCTGTCATTACCTTTATGGTCGCGAGAATGCTTGGTGCTGAAGCGCTCGGGACCTATGGCGTGGTGATGGTTTGGGCGGCATTTTTAGCGCCGCTATCCAGCATGGGCCTGAATAATCTGGTGCAAAAAATGGCCAGTAGTCAAAGCTCGCCGGAGCAAGCCAGAATCTATCTGCAAACGGCACTGTCACTTCGCCTTAGCGCTGGGCTGCTGTCGGGCGTCCTGATGATCGTCGGTTTCGCTTTGTTCTATCCGCACTACTTTCAAACCGGCCCGTGGCAGATTGGCACTTTGTTTATGTTGCAGGCTTTTAGTGCCATGACTTTGTGCGAGTACGAACAAAACTACCGTGGCCATTTTCGAGCGGTCGCGTTGTCAAAAGTGCTGGTATCCATTTTGACATTAGCCGCGAGGATCATTGCCCTACTCTACGGTGCCAGCATCGACATGCTGTTCCTGGTGGTCGGGATTGAATTTCTGCTGACAGGTTCGATGCAATATTACTGGTATCGTCGTTATGCGCCGAACGAGCCTGGTTTACAGTTACGTTGGTTGCAATGGTCAGCGGCCAAGGCCATGTTGCAACGCTCCAGCTGGTTATGGCTCTCCGCTGTGGTGTCAGTGATTTATCTTAAAATTGATACGGTGATGATTGAAAACATGATCGGCATTGCCGCCACCGGCCAATATACTGCGGTATCGCGTCTTTCAGAATTGTGGTACGTCATCCCAGTCACATTGGCAGCACGTTATTATCCGGATTTACTTAAAGCCTTTAATACCAATTGGGACAGTTATTTGCTGATCCTGAAAAAACGCAGTATTCATTTTTTCGCCATGGCATTGACCATTGCCATTGTGATGACACTCAGCGCCCATTGGATCATGCTGATTGCTTACGGTGAAAAATTTGTCGCATCTGCCACCGTATTACAAATTCATGTCTGGGCAGGCTGCTTTATTTTTGTTCGGGCGTTAATCAGTCAACATCTGATTATCACCGGCAATGAGCCACTAAGTCTGTTAAGTCATGGTGTTGGCGCTATTTTAAATGTTCTGCTAAATCTTTGGCTCATTCCGCGGTATGGTATCGAAGGCGCCGCTTGGGCGACGTTGATTTCATACGCCTACGCCTCGTTTTTCTTTTTATTGTTTGCCAAAAGTACCAGGTCGCATTTGTGGCAGCTTTGCAAAGTCAAAGCCAAGCCAATGCCCCCTGTGACTCCGGAGTGAGTGTTTTGTCATGAAAAAGCTGATCCATCGCCTCTATGCACGACTTGATTTATTATTTTTGCCACTGGCTGCGCGCAATCGCAAATTTGCCGGTGTTTATTACGCATTTTTTAACCCCCATTTTCGCCGGGAAATGCACGCCACAGCTGCCGGACGGCAACACTACCGTTTACATGAAGAAAGTTCGACCATAGCCACAGTGATTATCCGCCGCAACATTCACCGGCTAGAGAAAGGTTTAAGCATGGTGCCGCGCAAGGCTTTATTTGGCACCGACTATATCGATGAAACGCTAAACGCTTTGCAAAATATGCTGCAAGACGCACAGCAGGATCTGGTGTTATTAAAATACGCCCATGACGTGCTTGAAAGTTACTTCAACGTCACACAATGGCCAGATGGCGCCACCCAGCCAGGTTTTTATCAGAAGCTGAGCACACTGATCAAACCAAAGTTACAACAAAGTTGTCAGCAACAACGTCAGGCCGCGCCAGCGCCTTATCAGCAGCGACCGCGCGCCAATATTAGTTATGATGAGTTTTTGGTGTTATGTCAGCAACGGTGTTCGGTACGAACCTTTTTGCCAACAGCGGTTCCTAAAGAAATACTGGAGCAAGCCGTACGCGCTGCAGCACAAGCACCAAGTGCCTGTAATCGCCAGCCGTTTCGTTATGTTGCTGCAATGGAGCAACCAATCCTGAACAAACTGGCAAATTTACCCATGGGTACCGCCGGTTATGCCGATGGATTGCCTTGTGTGCTGGCTGTGGTTGGTGATTTAAGTGCTTATCCATTTGAGCGCGACCGCCATGTGATTTACATTGATGCCAGCCTGGCTAATATGCAATTGATGTTAGCGTTGGAAACTTTAGGCTTAGCATCCCGTTCAATTAACTGGCCAGACATTGAGAATTACGAAATTAAAATTGCCAAATTGCTGAA
>JAHJNE010000429.1 GCA_018820995.1 Gammaproteobacteria bacterium
TCAAGTTCGGCATAGTGGGCCGAAATATCATCACCAGCGCCGGCAAATTGGTTGCGAAAACGGATCCTTTTGGCTACTTGATCCAAGGCTTGCGCAAGCTGTGGCAGTTTTGCATAACTTAAAAACCAGTCCTGACGGATGATGGCACTGACGGTAGGCTGCATCGAAGCAGGCATCAGCGGTAAATCCGTACTTAGTTTTTGATAAAGCTGATTTTTATACAGATCAAAAGGTTGTGGATGAAACTTCGACCAATGCCGGATCAGCAAATGATCAAACAGCATATCAATGGCAATACCAGCAAAGCGGCGTCGATGTGCTGCAAAAAACTGTTTGGCAGCCAATACTTCGGGACTGTTATCGGTGAAGGCGTCAATAGCGCGGTGCTGTTGCAGCCCTTGTAGCACAACCGGTGATAAACTTTTGATGTCCACGCCACGGCAAAAATCGCCGAGTAAATTGCCTATTCTGGATTCGGAACTTTCGCCTGCAAAATATAAGTGCGCCAGATAATTCATGGCTGCGCGAGGCAATGCGCCAAATACACACAATGATGTTTTTGGGCAAAAAGTGTAATGGCCTGTTGCATCGCAGCCAGATGTGGTGAACGCGCCGACAGAATATAAAATGTATCGATACTAGTGATAGGCTTACGCTTAAAATCCTTTAATAATTCAGGTTGTTGCGTGTTGAGATAAGCGCGAAATGGACCATCATAAGTCAGTAGATGTTGGCTTCGTTGATGTACAAAAAACTGGCTGGCACTGACACTGTCCGGCAAGTCGATAAAGTGATAACCAACCTGCTGCAAGAGCATCCGTTGGCCTTGATAGTCAAAAGCCCGGATCGCTGCGATATCATGGGTCCCTGATGCTTCCTTCAGATGACTATAGAGCACCAGTTGTAGTTCAGAATAAGGTGGTTCAACGGCGACATGCTGGCGGGATAGTTTCAGCGTGCTTTTGATGTTGATAGAAAAATCGATGTCACCATTATCAAGTAACATATACATCCGCGCCGGCGTGATGCAAACGGGTTCGACTTGCATACCGGCGGCTTCGAACATTGTTTGGCTTAATACCAATCCTGGTCCACCACAACTGCCATCAGGGTTGACGACGATATCAGGTGGAAAATTGTGAACACCCATCTTCAACACGACTGCGGCATTAAGTTTTGCTGCAAACAGCAGGCAACAGCTGATTATAAACAGAATGCGATAGAAGTAGGCGAATGCTGACATCGGTGCTCTCGCTTGAAAAATACCTGTCACAGTATGCAAAGTCTCAGCCCGGTTGGCAACTGGCGGCGACGGTTCTGATTGGCGAGACTCTGGACAGTGCTACCTGAGCAACGCCGCAGCTAACGATTAACAGTACGCCCGCCAACTGTACCGGCACTAATACTTCCTGAAATAGCCACCAACCAGCCAGAATCACGGTCACCGGTTCGATATAAGCCAAAGTACCATAGACCCTGATCGGTAGATGCTGTAGGGCGATCAGTGCCGATAAAATGGCTAGAAAGCCAGGAAAAATACCAGCAAGCAAAATCCACGGCCATTGTGTTGCAACTGTAAAACCGGTTCCGGTTAAAAATGGCAATACACAGCAGGCTCCGATCAACAACTGATAAAAACTACGCTGATAAGGCGATTGATTTGGATGAGGTTTGCGATTCATTAATAAATATGCGGCATAGGTCAGCAGCGAAAACAATGCGTAACCAAATCCGGGCAATTGCGCCGGGGTAAGCGCCAAATCAAGCTGAAATTGTTGCAGCATGGCAAAACCCAACACCGATAACGCAATAAACAGCAAGCTGAGGCTGGTGAGTTTTTCGCCATAGATAAAATGCGCAACGACAGCGGTCAGCGGCGGCGCCAAATACACCAGCATGATGGCATTGGCCAAACTGATCGTTTGGATCGCCTGCAAAAAGCCCATGATAAAACTGGACAGCAGCACACCGTTGATGAGCACGCTCCGATCTGGCCGGCGTTTTAGTTGCTGCCAGTTGTTGCTGGCTAACAAAAAAAGCCCAAGGCACAAAGCACCCACGGCCAAACGACAAAATGCCAGCTCGGCCGCAGTTAACAGGCTATACCTGGCAATAATACCGCTACTGGCCATACAGACTGCCGAGAACAGAGTTAACAGTACATAACGGTTCAAGCCATCACCTGCAATTCGGTTGGTAGCCTGGCAGGAGAGTTCTGCACAGTCGCTACCGATTTTTAGTCAACTATGTTCACGACCACATCGACTAAATTAATCATCGTGGCATGGGTTCTGTCGTTCAGTCTGCCAGTCACATATGACTTACGTGATGCCCGATGTCGCTTATTCTTTTATCTGAGCATTACTTTTAGTGACTCGCGATTGTTAATCACTATCTGCCGGAACAATACTGGCAGCGTGGATCACCGCCTGATTCAGCGGGCCACTGCGACCCCCTTTGCCGCCGGTATAGAGCTCAAAGTGCTGTAGGTAACTCATATTAAAACCATCTTTGATGGTGATGGCACAGCTCTGTCCGGCAGTCGCCTGAAATTCTATTTGTGAAGACAAACCTTGTTCAGTGGCCGTTGCCAGATGAGGCATCACCAGCGTGCCTTGTTGTAGTTTACTGTCACCACATTGAATTGCAGCGGTTTTTACCACTGCCGTAATACCGGTGTTAATCGGGCCATTGTCGATAAAATAAAGCAGTTGCAAACGATGTGGACCTGTTTTACTGGCGCTGAAGTTCAGCTGCAGTTGTTGCTCTGGTAAACCCCAGTTTTTATATACGGCAAGTCCCAGATGTTTGCCAGTTTCCAAATCCGCGCTTTGCAGACCCTGACCTGCGATAAAAACTTGCTGGTTGGGGGTCGTGCAAAGTGTTTTGGACGGCAACGAGGTTAAGCCGTTATCAGAGTAACTTTGGACCAATGCATAACACTGACTCAGTCCGCCGTTATCCTTATCGGTAAAACTAGTTTTGCCTTTTTTAAGCGCCACTTTGCTGCCATTTTTGTACAGGGTAAATTGCGTTTTTTGTTCACCATTGGCGTCAAAACTCAGTTCAGTCTGCTGTTTTTTGTTGTGTGAAAGGCTTAACAACGGTTCTTTTGGCGCAAATAAAGTGTGTTGTTCTTGCACCGTTAATTTGGCAGGATCGGCCGCTTTGAGCAGCTGCAGTTTTTGTTTTGGCAATTCAACGGCAGTCAGTTCCAGTTCGAGCTCGTTTTGTTCACCGGACAAATCATCTACATTCAACGTCAGCTGATACGGCTTTCCGATTGCTGTTTCAACGCCATTAAGCGTGGCTTTTTGCAAACGATAACTTTGCGCTCGGCTGGCGCTGCCCTGAAGCTTTAACGTGACATTTAAGCGACCCGCAGCAATTGGCAGTTGCTGCAATCGCAGCTCTTTACCCAGTTGCAATGCTTGTTGAGTTTGCGCCGGAATAAACGGATTGATGGTGATTTGGCGAGCTTCAACTTCTATCCCAAACAGGCTACGCACGACAAAATCATGATAAGCGGCGACAGACCACAATTGACGCTCAGAATTAATTACCGGGCCTGATAACTCACCATCTTCGACATGGGCTTGTTGCGTTAACCATTCCAAATTTTCCATATTCGACAAATTAAATGCGGTGCCCTGAAACAAAGACATCGCAATTAAATGAAACAATTCGGCATGTTGCTGTTGCTTCGCCGCGCGCAGAGCATAACTGCTGACAAAAGGCCAAATAGCACGGTTGTGGTAAATCGGTATTTGTTGTCGCGCCGGAAAAATCACCGGCGGACCGGCCGGGGTTATCGGATAATTGGCCAGAATTTGTTGTGCTTGAGCACTGGACGCCACCTGATGGGTGATAGCTAGTGAAAGCCCAAGTAAATCATACTGTTGTACCGGAACCGGATTGTATTCTTCACCAATGTAACTGGCGTATAAACCTTGATCGGCCAACCAAAAAGACTGATTGATGGACGTTTTTAATGCACTAGCCCATTGGCTGAATTGTGCGGCCATCGCCGGTTCTAATAGGCGGGCGGCAGCAGCAGTGCGCTCAAGCGCGACATAATGTAATACGTTGGTAGAAAGTGCATAAGATTCAGCTAGATACAAAGTGTCTTTTGCGGTCCAGCCTGGGTAGGTTTGCTCGCGCCAATCTAAAAATGAGGTTTCGCCGCGGTATAATCCGAGCTTGTTGCTGAAAAGGTACTGGCGGTCTTGCAATAAAGTTTGTTTGGCAATGGGATACCATTTTGCCAGCCAGGCTTGTTGCGCTTCGAGACTTGAACCTTCATCGGCGGCTTTGGCAGTGAGGTTGCTGGCGGCTAGAACCCAAACCACCCGATCAGAACTGACAGGCCAACTGCCACCAGAACCGGTGTCTTGCAACGCGACTTCGGTGGCGTCGACACCGCGGGCAATCAGTTCAGGCCGAACTTTAGAGGTTTTGAATAACAGCGAATTGGTGGCGCGTTCCGGATCAAGATAACCCAAGCCTAAATCCAGGCTATAAGATAAATCGCGGGTCCAGACATAATGCCATTTGGCGCCGGTTTCGAAACATGGGCA
>JAHJNE010000430.1 GCA_018820995.1 Gammaproteobacteria bacterium
TGGGTGAATGCACCACGGCACGGGCAATGGCTGTTTTTTGCTTCATCCCGGTCGACATATTGTCGGCCCGTCGGTTGGCAAATTCGTGCATCGACAATAACGTTAACAATTCTTCAATCCGTTGATTGAGAACAGTCTCGTTCATGCCATGCAAGCGCCCAAAATAGGCAATGTTTTCGCGAGCGGTCAAACGACCATATAACCCAGTACTGCTGGATAAAAAACCGATCCGTTTACGCGCTTGCAGTGGATCTTTAATCACGTCCTGCCCATCAATCATCACAGCGCCACTGTCTGGCTGCAAAGCAGTGGATAACATTCTTAAGGTAGTGGTTTTACCGGCACCGTTTGGGCCTAACAAACCTAGGACCTGACCGGCACTGCACTCGAAACTCACATTACGTACCGAATGAAAGCGATCGCCACCAAAACGCACATCGCTTTTTTCACTGTCAGACAGCTTGTTTTGTTTGCCGATGACAAATGACTTTGCCAATTGTTCTATTTGAATCATGGTTGCTCCATCACATAGGGTTCGATTGGCTACAGGCCGTTGAATAGAGAGTAAGCCTAAACTCGTTGCGCACGTTTTGGCCGGAAATACGCTTCATTCAGATAAAACTCAGGTTGCTCATTTGCACAAAACCACCCTGGAATACCCAACAACGGCAGCGGTGTTAGCTGCCCGGCGCTGCACAACAAATCTTCATTAGCAATTTGTTTACTTAAGGCAGTATCTATGAAATCAACACGTTGGCGCAATGGTTGATTGAAAAAGTCTTCAGGCACTGCGATAGCTAACATTTTCCCGGTCAAACCTATAAAAGGCCGTGTCGCCATTTCGTAATTTGCGTGGCCAAACATCATCGCGCCAATTGCCGGCTGCTCCGCCTGCCCTTGCCAAAGATGACGATGAGTTACAAACGCCTGCAGCCATTGGTGCTGACGCACCGCTTCTACAACAGGCAATTGCTCAGCGTGATAAAGAATTAACACGCCACATTCATCCAGTAACGTCAGCTTATTACGTAACAGCGAGCGATTAACAGAACCGAACTGTTCAATTTCCTGGATATGTAGCTGATTGAGGAGCTTTTTTGTTTGCGGAAATAAGCACCAAATCAATGCGCCAAATAAATCATGCCAATTGGGATGACGTGTCGGTACTTGCTGGGTATGATAAATAAAAGCTTCATAGTAGCGGCCATCAGCGGCTAATAAATCATTTTCGACAAACTGTACACTTAGCGCCGGACTTAGTTTTTGTCGCCAGTATTCAATGTCGGGCACGGTCGGAAAATCAGTACAAGCGGACAGTGGAAATATTTCGGTAAGTTCTGCAAATATGGGGTTGTCCAGCCACATTTTTTGGTCCCATGCAGCTGGTGCTATAAATCGATCTGTTTTTGTTGTCTGCAAGTCTGCGACTTCAACATTTGCAGAATTTGTTTGTTCAACCATTTTGACAATCCATCTGAAAGGCTACACCCCGACATACTTGCGTAAAACCGAAAAAACAACTTGCATTTTTGCCGGTAAATGGCACATTCAATGGAGTACGTCTAAACGTACATACTGCCAAATGAAATGTATTTTTTCGGATTAAATCTAACGGAGTTTTTATCATGTGTTCGATATTCGGGGTGCTTGACATCAAGACTGATGTTAAAGCCTTGCGCCAGCAGGCGCTACAGTTATCTAAGTTGTTACGTCATCGTGGTCCGGATTGGTCTGGGATCTGGAATGACAATAATGCCATCCTCGTGCACGAGCGTCTGGCCATTGTAGATACTGAACATGGCGCGCAACCACTGATTAATCCAAATCGAAATCACATTCTGGCAGTGAATGGTGAGATTTATAATCACAAGAATTTAGAGAAAAATTTAACCGTCGATTACCAGTTCCAGACGAAATCTGACTGCGAAGTCATACTGCCACTTTATCTGGAACATGGCGCAGATTTTATTGATCAGCTACAGGGCATGTTTGCGTTTATATTATACGATGCTGAGCAGCAACGATATTTAATCGCCCGCGACCATATCGGGATTATCCCTCTGTATTATGGCTACGATGAGCATGGTCAGCTCTATGTTGCGTCTGAACTAAAAGCATTGGTTCCGGTATGCAAACAAATGCAGGAATTTCCACCTGGTCATTTTTTCGATAGCAAAGTTGGCAAGCTGCAACCATATTATGCCCGTGACTGGCAGAGCTACGATGCAGTGAAAGATAATCCTGCTGATCTCGCAGAGCTTCGGGAAGCCCTCGAGCAATCAGTAAAAAGCCATCTGATGTCTGACGTCCCTTATGGCGTGCTGCTCTCTGGCGGTTTAGATTCCTCACTGATATCGGCCATTACCCAGCAATTTGCACGTAGTCGCGTTGAAGATGACGATCAATCCGAAGCTTGGTGGCCGCGTTTGCACTCTTTTGCCGTCGGTCTGGCTGGCTCTCCGGATTTAATTGCCGCACGCAAAGTCGCCGATACGATTGGCACGGTGCATCACGAAGTGCTGTTTACAGTACAGGAAGGCATTGATGCATTACGTGACGTGGTGTATTTCCTGGAAACCTATGATGTCACCACCATTCGTGCTTCGACGCCCATGTATTTAATGGCTCGAAAAATCAAAGCGATGGGCATCAAAATGGTGTTGTCAGGAGAAGGCTCTGACGAACTATTTGGCGGTTACCTGTATTTCCATAAAGCGCCAAACGCTAAAGAGTTCCATGAAGAAACATTGCGTAAACTTGACCGGCTGCACATGTTCGACTGTAACCGTGCAAACAAGGCAATGTCCGCCTGGGGGATTGAAGCCCGCGTTCCTTTCCTGGACAAGCACTTTATGGACGTCGCGATGCGCTTAAACCCACAAGCTAAAATGTGTGGCAATGGCAAAATGGAAAAACACATTTTGCGTCAAGCCTTTGATGGTTTGTTGCCTGACGAAATTCTTTGGCGTCAAAAAGAGCAATTCTCTGATGGCGTCGGTTACAGCTGGATTGACAGTTTAAAAGCTTTTGCTGAAAAAGAAGTTTCAGATCAACAACTAACCACGGCGAGTTTCCGCTTCCCGGTCAACACACCGGATAGCAAAGAGGCTTATTTATACCGGGTCATTTTTGAAGAGCATTTCCCACACAGTGGCGCGATAGCGTGCGTTCCAGGTGGTAAATCAGTGGCTTGTTCAACACCTGAAGCCTTGGCTTGGGATGCAAAAATGGCGCAGATGACCGATCCGTCAGGCCGTGCGGTTCGTGACGTACACGAAAAAGCTTACTGATAGCGCAATCTAACGATTTATCTGCTGATAAAAGTTTGATCTTAAAAGTAAAGGCCCGCAGTTGCGGGCTTTTATTTTCTAAAATTGTAAACGTTGGAAAAGCAGCCAAATTTTGCGCCCTTTCAAGAAATGTACACCTCTATTTTTGTCGTATCGCCCCGCTAATTTACCGCGCTTGGTATGCCGGATTTTGTTTTTCTGGTAGATTAGCAACTTCTGTCGGCAGTGTTGCCGTTAGCCCCTGTTTACTTTATGCAGACCCTGATGAGACATACATGAAAGCGACAAGTCGTTTCTGGTTACTATTACTGGCATTGACCGCAATGCCGTTGCAACTTCAGGCGGAAATTGCCTTAACTGGCCAGTGGATCCGTGATATCAATCAACTCTCACTCAAAGATCCACAAACCTCTGGTTTAACCTGGCGGCATGACGAATTAATGAGTTTGGGCGATCAAAGTGCCGATCCGAGTATGCGGATGAAGCTATTCCGGTTGAACCCGCAAAAAGCCCAGTTTAATCATGCGCCGATTGATATCACTATTTCAGCCGCAGTCAGAAGCAGCTGTTTTGGTGACTATCTGGCAAACTCTCCCGACTTAGAAGCTTTGACCTGGGACCGACTGGACGACCTCACGCTCATCACTGTAACTGAAGATGCCAGTAGAGCTCAGTTAAGTCCGGCTTGTGCCCGAAAGTACGCACAAACCAACTCCACTAGTTACCCGACATTGCTGCTTAAAATTAGTTTAAATAATGATTTAACTACGGCTGAGATTAGTGCTGTACGCCCGGTACAATTCCCGTTAGAGGCAAAGGTAGGCAATTTGCCGAACGATGGTATTGAAGGGTTGGCGGTTGATGATCATCAAAACTTGTATCTGGCACTTGAGAAAAACAGTGCCGCGATGCCGGCCATTTTCAAAACACGTCTCACCGCCGACTTTTGGGCCAAAGACAATTTTGTCAAAGTCATCGATGCGAACCTGACGATGCCACCGCTTGATAAAAAAGGGCATCCGATTAATGGCATCGATTTTTTACCAAGCCCAATTCCGGGCCACCCTGGCTATTTGGTGGCTGTAGCCCGCAACGATGACCAGTTGTGGATTTTTGACCTGACCAACCGAGTGATTCCCTTTGTCCAACCGCTCAGTTTTTATGTCGCGACCGACAATTCAGGCCTGTGCCCGGTTTATGAGAAAATGGTACAGACGGCACTGGAAGGGATCGCAGTCAATGATGGCAAAGTGTACATGGTTAATGACCCATGGAAACAACATTATCCTGATAATATTCAATGTGATGTCAATGCAGAAAACTTCCGTAAATTTGCGCCGTTGTTATTTGAAATGCCTGTTGATCCGCGTTGGTTTACCTTAGCCAGGCCTTCTATTCAAACCACGTTACCCGGGATCAGCGCCATGGCGATGGTGAGCCAGGATAGTTATTTACTGGTACAAGATAAAAAAATTGATCAAGGTGGTGAAAGGCTTGGTCTTCTGAATGTGAGTAACGAAGGGAAACCGTCTTTTCGTCCTATTTTTGTGACGAATTGGCCAAATAACCAACCATCAAACGACTTAGAATCCATCTGTGCACTGCCCGGGCGTCCAAATGAATTTATGCTCGCTGAAAGCGGCACCTGGCACGGCGAATTTGGGAGACTGTTTCACATCAAGTTGTTTCAGGGATATGCCACCGTGCTGGCAAGTTTCCCTTTACCAGTACAACAAGACAACACCGAACAGCAGCAAGGCGATAATTTTGAAGGTTTGGTGTGTCTGAACAAAGCCCCCAACCGTTTTTTGCTGGTGTTAGGTGAACGCGGTGGAAATCTGCAACGCGGTAGTTTGACTTGGGGTGATCTAGATTTAGCGGCAGGCGATATCTTATGGTCAGAGGACCGTCTACCGGTACAACCCCCGATCCCAGATGCGGCATCCCCTGCTCAACGGGATATTGCAGATTTGTATCTGGAGTCCAACATATTGTGGGCCAGCGCCGTGCGTGAGGCTGGAGATACTGGCCCTTTCAGTTCTTTTATTTATCAAGTTGCGCTGCTTGATCCACAAGCTGCGGTGCCGGTGAATTTAATATCCGGTAGCAAAGTTTTTTGGCAAATCGATGGCATGAAAGTCGAAGCGTTGGCAGCACCAAGCAATTTATTTCCCAATTCAAGTTTAGCGATTGGGACTGAAGATGAATTGTTTGAAGGTCAATGGCGCGTGTTGTTTCCGCCAGTCGGACAATCTCCGACGATACCAGTACCTGCCGTCAGCAATATCGGGGATGCTTTAAATGAGTAACATGGATCAATCTCAACCGTTAACTGCGGAACAACCTAAAAATCCATTACATGGTTTTACCCTCGAGCAAATTTTAAATGCTTTGCTCAGCCATTTTGGTGGTTATCCGGCTTTGGCCGCTCAAATCAAAATTAAATGTTTTACAGAAAATCCCAGTGTGAAATCCAGTTTAAAATTTTTGCGTAAAACACCTTGGGCACGTACCGAAGTAGAACAGCTGTTCATCCGGCTGCGTTTATACCGGTAATTTAATGTCGCTCAAGTGGGCAGCAGATCTGACTTGCTGGCTCCTAACTGGTCAGTCTTACTGGCAACTATAAAGGATTCTAAAATGAAGATGATAAAAACCCGTGCCGCCGTTGCCTGGGGACCAGGTCAGCCTCTGACAATTGAAGAAGTCGATTTAATGCCACCACAACAAGGTGAAGTGTTGGTTCGATTGATTGCGACTGGTGTTTGTCATACCGACGCCTACACCCTTTCAGGCGCTGATTCTGAAGGGAAATTTCCATGTATTTTGGGTCATGAAGGTGCTGGTATTGTTGAAGCGGTTGGCGCTGGCGTTACCAGCGTTCAGGTTGGCGACCACGTCATCCCGTTATATACCCCAGAATGTGGCCAATGTAAGTTTTGCCTGAGCGGTAAAACCAATTTGTGTCAGGCCATCCGAACCACCCAAGGTCAGGGTTTAATGCCGGACGGCACAACCCGTTTTTCTAAAGATGGTCAGCCAATTTACCATTATATGGGCACATCAACCTTCAGTGAATACACGGTATTGCCAGAGATTTCACTGGCCAAAATTAACAAATCGGCGCCGTTGGAAAAAGTATGTTTACTTGGTTGTGGTGTCACCACCGGTATGGGCGCTGTGATCAATACTGCCAAAGTTAAAGCCGGCGATACTGTTGCGGTGTTTGGTTTAGGTGGTATTGGTTTATCCGCCATTATTGGTGCGGTAATGGCAAAAGCCAGCAGAATTATCGCCATTGATATCAATGAATCTAAATTTGATATTGCTCTGAAGCTGGGTGCAACCGATGTCATCAACCCGAAAAATTTCGATAAACCA
>JAHJNE010000040.1 GCA_018820995.1 Gammaproteobacteria bacterium
CGTTGTGCGTGAACGCACATATAAACGAATCTGCGGAGCTGGCTTTTCGGCAGCCGCTATCTGTACGATAAACAACCTCCTATGCGCGCTGGCGCACCGACGCTTTTGAGACTTACGTCTAATCTGCATGTTCGATGCTGTAGACCCTACGGTACGAATGTTTCGATCATGGAGAATTAGAATGAACAAAGATTATCGTCAATTTATACTTGCCTCAGCCGTGTTGTTAACGATTTCTGCACCGAACGTTCTTGCCGCCGATGCCAGCGCCACAGCTGTCAATGATGCACGTCAGGAAGCTCAGATCTGGACAACTTATGCACTGAATCCTTATCTGCGTGCCAACAACTTAAAAGTTGTGGTTTTAAATGGTAAAGCAGTACTGACCGGTAAAGTCGACGAAAAAGTAAATAAAGAGTTGGCCAAGGCGATTGCGCTTGGTGTTTCCGGTATTACCGATGTCGACAATCAAATTGAAATTACCCCTGATTACCGGCCAACTTTGCCAGGTGGCAGTTATGGCGAGCGGATGGACGATGCCAACATCACGGCAGCAGTCAAATCAAAACTATTGTGGAGTAAAAGCACCGACGGTTCCAACATGGATGTCAGCACAAAAATGGGCATAGTCAGCTTAACCGGTCCAGCCGATAGCCAGGCTGATAAAGAAGCCGCTGGTCGTCTGGCTCTGAATACCCGTGGTGTAGCATCAATCAAAAACGAACTGATGGTTCGCGGTAAACCATTATCAGCAGAAGAACGTGCTAAGCATGAAAAAGCAGAATACGCCGCCGAAAGCCACACCTTCTCTGACAGTTGGATCACCACCAAGGTTAAATCGACTTACCTGTATTCCAGCAATGTCGCTGGGACCGATATTGATGTCAGCACCAATGCCGGTGTTGTGACCTTGACCGGCAAAGTAATGAGCGGCGCAGAGCGTCTACTGGCAATTGAACTGGCACAAAATATCCGTGGTGTTAAAAGTGTCAGCTCAAAAGCGCTGACTTTCTGAATTGAGTAACAACCCAAGCAAAAGCAGTCTGACGTAAACACGGACCGCGATCAGTTTTAGCCAACTCAAGGTGGTTCAAACAGGTCATGGTCTTATTTTCGTGCGGCTGCAATAGCGGTGAACGGCCACTTATGCCGGTGAAAAAAGAAGGAATGTATTGATGAAATTAGATATTAAGAACGGATTTACCGCAGGCCGCTCACTCTTTCGCGGGCTGTTCGTGCCCGCTCTGATGCTCGGCGTGACTGCTTGCAGTTCCGTACCAGCACCGACCGCTGAACTACAAGCTGCCGAGCAAGCAATTTCAACTGCCGAGCAAGCAAGAGTGAATACCTATGCCGCCACCGAACTCGCCGAAGCACGGCAGAAATTGCAGGATGCCCGCGCAGCGGTATTGCAAAAAAATATGTTGCAGGCAAGCCGGTTAGCGCAGCAATCCAAATTGGACGCCGAGTTAGCAATTGCCCGTGCCGGAGCCGCAGAAACTCAGGCTGTGAACGATGAGATGAAAAAAAGCACCGATATTCTGAAGCAAGAAATGCTACGTAACCAAAGTGGAGTTAAATAATGAACAACGGCAAAAGCGCGAAAGTAACCCAGATCGTCATCGTGTTGTCCGTGTTGTTGTTAAGCGGTTGCGCCAGTCAACAACCGACTCCGGCCGGTGCAATTCAAGCCCGGCAACAACTAAGTAAATTACAGGCCAGTGCTGAACTCGCAGAATTGGCTCCGGTTGCTATCCGCCAAGCGGACGAAGCCGTTCAAGCCGCCGAACGCCCGACAAAAGATCAGGCCTTGTCGACGCATTTGATTTTTGTCGCTGATCGCAAGGTAAATATCGCCTGGGCACAGGCACAAGACAAATTTGGCCAGGATCAACGCAAACTATTAGCGGATGCCCGCGATTCGGCCCGCCTCGATTCACGTACCCGTGAAGCAGACTTGGCGCGTACTGACGCAAGTATTGCCCGTAATGAAGCCGAACGAGCGCGCGATGATGCCTTGCAAGCCAGAGACGCAGCAGAACAAGCCCGCAATGATGCGGCGCTGGCACAACAGCAAATTGATAGTGCAAACTCTCAAGCGGCTGATTTGCAAGCGCAAATTGTTGCTCTGAATGCCAAAGCGACTGAGCGTGGATTGGTCGTCACATTAGGCGATGTGTTATTTGATACAGCGCAATCGAACCTAAAAGCCAGCGCCAGTAGCCATTTAGCCAATTTAGCCGCGTTTTTAAAAACCTACCCGGAGCGTGGTGTGATAATTGAAGGCCATACCGACAGCGTGGGTAATGAAGACTACAACTACGGTTTGTCGCAGCGTCGGGCCGACAGTGTGCAAGGTTATCTTTTAGGTCAAGGTATAGCCGCGAGTCGCATCACAACGTCGGGCAAAGGCGAAACATTGCCCATTGCCGGCAATGACACTGCTTCGGGCCGCCAGCAAAACCGTCGTGTCGAAGTGATTATCAGCAATGGTGTGACTGCGGCCAAATAACATCGCAGTCTACTCTCAAAAGTCAGTGGTACCGAATTTCAATCGGTATACTGACTGATTATCCAACACGGCAAGAAATTCGGGGGCGCGAGCGCCAGTTGGGTCCGCCACTGCATGTCCAGCTAAAAATCAGCTGATCATTTCTCAAATCTTTGATTTACAGCTTTGTACAAAAAATCATCATTTATGTACGCTGTCACACAGACAACTACCGCATAAAACCCGACACTAAACATCCATCTGTACCCCCGAAATTAGCTCAGGAACCCAGTTATGCGGATGAAAATAAAATCGCTTTCAATCACTGCGCCAACCGCTCGGATCAGTCCACGTCAATGGATACAAAACGATCCGCAGGTTCGCATGCAAAGGACAGCCAATGGCTATCTGGCGACCACCTCAGTGCAACAGAGCAATCCGCAAATAGCAACGGGCTGGCACCAAGCTGAAAGCAGCAATCTTCATCTGTTTGCAATCGATGCTGCTGGCTCGATTGAGAACTGGCGCCTGCTGTTAAAGCAACTGAGTGCCTTGGTCGGTAATCAGGGCACCACCGCGATTTTTTTAAGCAGCGTCAACCCACTCAGTACACAATATCCGGGTCTAGCTACCCTCGCTCAGCATCAACATTGGCCGGAACAACTGGCCATCCTGCAATATACGCTGCAGCAGTTACCACGACGCTCAGCGGCACGCGCGCAACAATCATTGTGGTGGCGCGGTAGTCAACTGTTGACCAAATTGCTAGGGGAATCATTGTGCAGGCGCTTGCTGCAACAAGTGGCGTTGCAGAGTTTAAATCGACATGGTTGATAAATATTCACATCCAGGATTTGTCGCTGCCCATCTCACTTTAAAAAATCTCCATCAGCAAGCTAGTCACTTCAAAAGCGAGCTGCTACGGCTGCAACAAAGTCTGGATTCACTGCAGTCCGAATTCAGCCAGACGCATCAAAGTGAATTGATTGCGGCCAATGAGCAACTGGTTTTATCGTCGATACAGGCCGAGCAAGCGTTGCAGCAAGCGAAAAATGATGTCGGTGAGCTGACCAGAATCAGCCAGCGTGATGCCCTCACAGATACCCCAAATAGAACACTGATGTTAGATCGGATTGCACGGGCGATTAGTTATGCTCATCGCCATCACCGACAACTCGCGTTAATTTTTCTCGATTTGGATAATTTTAAGCAAATTAACGATCAGCTCGGGCATCAAACCGGTGATGAAGTATTAAAATTAGTGACTCGCCGCTTGAATAATGTTTTACGCGATTCCGATACCATTAGCCGTCATGGTGGTGATGAGTTTTTAATTCTATTGTCAGCGATAGAGAGTGACCATACCGTCGCCACTATTGCCGGGAAAATCATCCAAACCCTGGCAGCGCCAACCATTTTTATGGAGCAGCAGGTGGTGATCAGGGCCAGTCTGGGTATTGCTTTTTATCCGACGCATGGCACAACTGGCCTGGAATTAATTCAGGCGGCAGACAATGCGATGTACCAGGCAAAACACCGTGGTGGCAATTGTTACAGCATTCATAGCAACGAACCTCACATAGAGCAACAAAGTCATCATCACAGCCTGCACGACGGCTTTGACTTAGATGCGGTACACAAGACATCGCCCCTTGTTTCACACCCTATCCGTGCGTTGACGCACCGACTGCCGGGTAGGCAGCGGCGATACTAGTCCATATTCGACCCCTGCTCACTCGCCAACTGGCGAATCAGGATCTTAACCTCGAGGTTTATATGACCAGCCCACTAGATAGCACCCAAAACAGCAAACAGCCAAAAATTGACAATGTACGTCAAAATGTAAATAGCGCAATTCACCATGTGTCGAATGCCGTGCATCCAG
>JAHJNE010000431.1 GCA_018820995.1 Gammaproteobacteria bacterium
TCGTCAACTGGCAACACAAGGGCGAACCGGAGCATTAAACCAACTGCAATTTTGGGTGCAACTGGATACCGAAGCGCAACAACAGGCGTACCGGCAGTTTATGAGTAACTTAGTTGCCGATGAAAAACAAGCGGGTCGCCATCCAAGTGCGCCCAACAATCAGCTAGTGCCCATGCACAATATTGTCAGTTATTTCGGTGGGGAATCGGGGGATATCAAAGCTTTTGCCCTGGTGACTTTGTTGTTTTTGGTGGTGTGTTTGTTTAATGCCAGCCATTTATCGCTCAACCGCTATATCAGCAATCAATATGAATTCAGCCTGCGTCGGGCGCTGGGGGCGAGTCGTAGCCAATTACAGCAACAAATGCTGGCGGATGTCCTATTGATGACCGTGTTTTGTTGTGTGATTGGATTGTTGATTGCCTGGGGCGGGGTGGCGTTATTAAATTATCTATGGCCAACCAATCAATTGTTTAGCAGTTGGGATCTGACGTTATTGTTGATGTTGTTAGGGTTAACTTTGGCCTCCAGTTATCTGGTAACGCTGTATCCATCCCTGCGGGCATCATTTGGCACTTTAAATCAGCAACTGAAGGAATAACGCTATGTCATTGCATTTATTATTAAAATCTCTGCTGCGACGCAAAGTAATCACCGTGTTGTTGTTAGTGCAATTGGCGATGACCTTGGCATTGCTGGCGAACAGTTTGCTGTTGGCCAATCAGACGCGGCACAAGCTTAATGAACCGACCGGGTTAGACTTGCAACACACTTTAGAGGTGCAATTAAAACCAACCACGCCGAAACTTCGCAATTATCCGTTACTCGGCGATTTACTGGAGCGGCAAATGGCTGCAGTGAGAAACTTACCTGGTGTTTTGAGTGTGTCTTATACCAATCAGGGACCGGTGCGCCAGGGAGGCACCAATGGAAACTTGTTTGATGCGAATGATGAAGATCGAACGAATATCTCGAATATTCCCTATTATTTTGTTTCGCCTGACTTTTTTGAAACCCTTAGTTTAAAGCTGATAGAAGGGCAATTGCCACAAAAGCAACTTGGTGCTGATGCGAATGCGCCAAGCCCGATGGTGCTGACCCGAAGTTTGGCGGCGAAGCTATTCCCCGGAAAATCAGCGATTGGGATGCAAACGAACCGTGCCCCGGTCGCCGCTGTGGTCGAAGACTTTTTTGGCCAAAGTTCTGGAACAAATGAAGTCTATAACGCGATTCAGGTGGCTCCATTATTTAGTGTTGATTGGGGTTATACGTTATTGGTGAAAACCGGCGACAACAGCACTGAACAAGTACGCCAGCTATTACCGGATTTATTAAGAAAGGTTGATGCGAATATCGAAATTTTTTATGTCCGGTCTTTAGAAGAGCAACATCATAGGTTGTACCGCAATGAGTTTGGCCTTGCGACTTTACTGAGTGTGCTTAGCGGCTTGATGTTATTGGTCGCTATGGTGTCCAGTTATAGCAATGCGCATTTCCATGCCTTAAAACAGCGGCAGGAAATTGGCATTAAACGGGCACTTGGTGCGAGTAAACAGCTGATTTTACTCGAGCTTCTCAGTGAAAACTGGTTAACGACTCTATTAGGAGCGGTTTTGGGGGCAGTTGTCGGTGTGTTGTTAAATCATGCTTTGGCTACTGTCATTAGTCTGGATGCACTGAACTGGTGGTTGCCAGTGATTTGTAGCTTGGTATTGCTGGTTTGTGTGACGTTTGCGACATGGTATCCTGCCAGAATTGCCACAGCGGTCTCACCAGCAACAGCGACTAAAACTTTGTAATTGTTGATGTAAATTGAGCTCACCAAGCGTTTTATAAAGGAATACAGCATCTTCTATGGCAAATATTTTAGTCATTGATGACAACGAGGCGGTTTGCACCGCCTTACTTACCTTGTTTCATCTGCAAGGCTACCGGGTCTGGACTGCTACGGATCCGGCAGCGGCGTTAACCTTGTTAGCGCAGCATCAGCTTGATCTCGTGCTGCAGGACATGAATTTTGCCAAAGGAGAAATGCAGGGATTGCAGGGGAAAACCTTGTTTTACCAACTGCGTCAACAGTATCCGCAGATCCCGGTGATCCTGATGACCGCCTGGACCCAGCTCGACATGGTAGTCGAACTGGTCAAAGCCGGGGCCAGTGATTATATCGCCAAACCCTGGGATGATGAGCGGCTGCTGCTTACAGTGCAAAACGTGCTGAAAATTAAGCAGTTGCAAGATAAACAGCAACAAGCTGAACGCAAACAACAGGAACGTTTGGCGCAATTTGTCGGCAAAGATCTGTGCGGTCTGGTGTTTGCGAGCACTGTGATGGAGCAGCTACTACAGATGGCGTTGCAATTGGCGCCCTCCAATGCGGCGGTGCTGATCACCGGTGAAAACGGTACCGGGAAAGAAGGTATTGCGCAGGTGCTGCACGCCAACTCCGACCGATGCAAAAAAGCGCTGATTAAAGTCAATATGGGCGCTTTACCCACTGATTTGATGGAAGCTGAATTGTTTGGTGCCGAAGCGGGCGCCTACAGTGGCCTTGGCAAAACCCGGATTGGTCGTTTTGAAGCGGCTGATGGCGGTACGATTTTCCTCGATGAAATTGGCAATTTGTCATTATCAGGCCAAATGAAATTACTTCGCGTTTTGCAAACCGGTGAATTTGAACGCTTGGGGTCCAGCATGACGCGTAAAGTGGATGTGCGGGTGCTCAGCGCGACCAACACCGATTTAACCAAAGCCATTGCCAGTGGTTTGTTCCGGCAAGATTTGTATTATCGGCTGAACGTGGTTGAGCTTCATTTACCGGAATTAAAGCAAAGACCTGATGATATTTTGCCTTTGGCAAAGCTGTTTTTAGCTGGTCAAAAAACGCTGACTGCTGCAGCTGAGCAAGCGTTGCTCCAGCACCAGTGGCCAGGCAATGTGCGGGAATTGCAGAATATTTGTCAGCGGGCGGTATTACTGGCCGCAGGCGACGCGATTGAAGTTCAGGATTTGGGGTTACAAACCGAAGAGCATGCAGGTAAACGAGTGCTTGACGATATCGACCGCTCGCAGATTGAAATGGCGTTGCAGCAACAAGGTGGCATTATTGCCCGCGCAGCGAAACAGCTTGGGATCAGTCGTCAGGCTTTATATCGGCGGATGGAGTTTTATGGGATTGCCACGCCTTAGTCTATTGCGATTTTTTAGTTTTAGCGGCCAGCTGTGGTTGCTGGAGCTATTGGTATTGATGCCGCTTGGTGCCATTGCCTGGCTACTGCCGGTATTGCTGGCGGACCAACATCAAGGCCGAACCTTGTATCTGTTGTGGGCATTATTACTGTTACTTGCGACTTTGCTACATCTGCTGTTGTTGCGGGTCAAACATGGCTTGCAGCAGGAAATTGCAGCACTGAATTTACACGCGGAAAACTTGCAGGATCAGGCATTTAATAGCCGTGCTAATCGCTTGCATATCCGGATGTTAACACCTTTAGCAGATGCTTTAGTGACCATGTCTGGGGAGTTAAGCCGGCAGCGCGCCACGCTATATCAGCGTGAATTGCTGCTTGATACGGTATTGCAATCAAGCCCCAGCGCGCTGGTGTTGACCGATCAACATAA
>JAHJNE010000432.1 GCA_018820995.1 Gammaproteobacteria bacterium
AGTTGGCTGTTTGACCGGCCATTCCTTACGTCCTGGTTTGATTATTTTGAATTGCCACTACTTGGGCAAATTGAACTCGCGAGCGCGATTGCTTTTGACTTGGGTGTTTACTTAACCGTGGTCGGCGCCAGTCTGATGATCCTGGCAAGCCTTGGTAAAATTACTACCCGCTATCGCCCGGTGCATAAGGAGCCATCATGATGGAACTGGTGATGTCGATTGTCATTGGTGTGCTGACTGCCTGTGGTGTGCTGATGATGTTACGGGCGCGCACTTTTGCGGTAATGTTGGGGCTAACGATGTTGTCTTATGCTGTGAATCTGTTCATTTTTGTCAGCGGCGGATTGACCGCAGGTAAGGGCGCTGTTTTGGGGCGTTCAGATATTTATAGTGACCCATTGCCACAAGCCTTAGTGTTAACCGCAATTGTGATCGGGTTTGCCATGACGGCTTTTCTGGTGATTCTGGCGATCCGAGCTCGTGCCGATTTAGGTAATGACCATGTCGACGGCAACAGCGGCAATGCGCAGGAGGATAGCGACTAATGCAGCACCTGCCTATTTTACCGATTTTAATCCCATTGTTGACTGCGGCTTTGTTGTTGCTGCCTCCTTTTCAAACCATGCTGTCGCGCCAACGCTGGTTTAGCGGTGCGAGCCTGCTGTTGTTGGTGCTGGTTAGTGCATTTGGGTTATACGAAAGCGCATTCGGCGCCACCAACTTTTATTTGTTAGGAAACTGGCCACAACCTTTTGGCATTGTGTTGGTGCATGACCGGCTCGCTGCGATGTTTGTGTTGCTCACTGCGGTGTTGGCGCTGGCGGCCTGGCTATTCAGTATCGGCGGCGAAGATGGCCTGGGTGCATTTTATCATCCGCTGTTGCACTTTTTGTTGATGGGCATTAACGGCGCCTTTCTAACCGGTGATTTATTTAATCTGTTTGTGTTTTTTGAAGTGTTATTAATTTCGTCGTACGGCTTATTAATGCATAGCGGCGGCAAAGCGAGAGCGCGAGCCGGGTTGCATTATGTGCTGATGAATTTAGCGGGGTCTGCGGTATTTTTACTGGCTCTGGCGCTCTTATATGCGGCATTGGGTACTTTAAACATTGCCGATATGGCGCAAAAAATCAGTCAGCTAGAACCATCGCAGGTGCCGCTTGTGAAAGCGGCTGCGGGAATGTTACTCCTGGTGTTTGGTCTTAAAGCCGCGGTATTGCCGCTACATTTTTGGTTACCGTCCGCTTATTCTGCTGCAACTCCGGCGGTGGCGGCGATGTTCGCCGTGATGACAAAAATTGGTGTCTATTGTTTGCTGCGGGTGTTTGGAACTTTATTTGCAGGTTATGACAATCCGCTGGCCGATTTCGGCCAACAAATGTTGTGGTTGGCTGGGCTGGCGACGTTGCTATTGGCCGCAATGGGCGTCGTTGCGGCACAAAGTCTGAAGAAGCTGATTGCTTATCTGGTGTTGGTTTCTGTCGGAAGTCTCATTAGTGTGCTGGCCATCGGCACCGTGCCGGCCGTTGCAGCGGTGCTGTATTATTGTTTGCATTCGACGTTAATCGCGGCGGCCCTGTTCTTATTGGCCGATTTAATTGCAAAACAGCGAGGGACAGTGGCTGATCGGCTGGTGTCTGGCCGACCATTGCAACAACCGGTATTACTTGGGTCATTATTTATACTGGCAGCATTGGCAGTCGTAGGCATGCCGCCATTGTCGGGTTTTGTCGGTAAAATATGGTTGTTACAGGCAGCAACGGATGCCTCAGACAAAATTGCACTCTGGTCGGTGGTTTTACTCAGTAGCTTGTTAGTGTTGATTGCGCTAACCCGTGCCGGTAGCACGCTGTTCTGGCGATTGAACAAACAACAAGCCGGTACTGAGCGATGTGGTCGGGCGCAACTGGTTGCAGTTTTCAGCTTATTGCTCAGCAGTCCGTTGCTGGTCATTTTTGGCGATGCGGTGATGCAGTTTTGTTTGTTGGCGGCACAGCAATTACATACACCGCTTCTGTTATCAACGACTGGAGGCCATTGATGCGCAGCTGGACTGAACGTTTGATGCCGACTCCGGTACGAAGTGTGATGCTGTTTGTGGTTTGGCTGTTGCTGAATAATAGTGTCGCACCCATCCATCTGGTGGCTGCGACTTTGCTGGCCCTTGGGATCCCGCTGTTAACAGCTGGTTTTCGCGATCAGCAAACGCCTTTCAGACACTGGCGGCAAGCTTTGATTTATCTGCTTCGGGTGCTGATGGATATCGTGTTGGCGAATATCCAGATCATTCGTGTCGTGTTGGGACCGAACCGATTACTCAAACCAGGTTTTGTGTTAGTGCCACTTGAGTTACAAGCGGCATTACCTTTAACTATTTTGGCCTGCACGGTTTCCCTGACTCCGGGGACTGTCAGTGCAGAAATACTGCCTTATCAGGATGACCCAACTGAAAATATGGGAGAACGTTTTTTATTGGTTCATGTGCTTGATTTAAATGACGAAGCGGCGTTGATTCAAGAAATAAAGCAACGTTATGAGCAACCACTGCGGGAGATGTTTGAATGCTAACGCAAATAGTGCTGGCGGCAATGGTGTTGATCGGACTTGGGTTGTTATTGAACTTGTGGGCGTTGCTGCGGGGCCCGAGTATTCCCGACCGGTTATTAGCCTTAGACACCATGTATATAAATAGCATCGCTTTATTGTTGTGTTATGGCATTTATGGCGCCAGTAATTTACATTTTGAAGCCGCATTACTGATAGCGATGCTAGGCTTTGTCAGCACCGTGGCAGTGTGTAAATTTATGTTGCGCGGCGATATCATTGAATAGAAGCGTGGAGTGAACATGACTGGACTAGAGTGGGTGATTGCACTATTGGTGCTGCTTGGGGCAATTTTTGTATTGATAGGTTCGGTGGCGTTGGTCAAGTTACCGGATTTTTATACCCGATTACACGGTCCAACCAAAGCCACAACATTAGGTCTTGGTAGTCTGGTATTGGCATCGTTGCTATTTTTTAACTTTGTATTGGATGAGTTAAGTTTGCAACAATTACTGATTGCTTTGTTTTTGTTTATCACCGCACCTGTAACCGCTTATATGTTAGTGAAGGCCGGTTTACATCGAAACGTGGATGCGGTTTCAGCGACAAAGAACAAACACTTAATGCAGCTTTCTGAAAAACAGCGGCCAAAGTAACGTTATTCTTCGTCAAACCCGCTTTCAATCAACTCTACAACGGAAAGCAAAGCTTCTTCTGCCTGATGGCCATGGGTAACGACTTCGACGTTTTTACCTTTGCTACTGGCAAGCATTAAAAGGGCCAATACGCTACTAGCATCGGCTGTACGGCCTTCCTGCTGCAATTCAATCCGCGCATCAAACTTCTGACATAATTGCGCCAATTTAGTGGCAGCGCGGGCGTGTAAGCCTAGTTGATTGACGATAGTGACTGTCTGCGAAAAACTACTTTCCATGATGTCTGATCAACTCCCGATGACGAATTTGTACATCTTCGCGCAGTGCACCAAAACCTTTGGCAAGAGACTCAGCAATATAGACAGAACGATGTTGTCCGCCGGTACAACCGATAGCGATGGTTAAATAACTACGATTGTTTCGCTCTAAATCTGGTAACCAAGTACTGATAAACTGCTCAATTTGATGCGTGTACTGGCCGACCACAGCTTGCGCCGCCAAATAATCTTTCACCGGCTGGTCAAGCCCTGTCAGAATTTTTAATTCGGGTTCCCAATGTGGATTGGGTAAAAAACGCGCATCAAATACATAATCGGCATCTTTTGGAATGCCGTATTTAAAGCCGAAAGACTCAAATAATATCACTAACCGGCCAGTTTTTTGGCCGAGAATTCGTTCCCGCAATTGCTCGGTGAGCTGATGAACATTCAATTCGGTGGTATCGATATATAAGTCGGCGCGACTTGAAATCGGGTCCAGTAACTGTTGTTCACGTTGAATAGCTTCGTCTAGTGACATCGCTTGATGTGATAGCGGGTGTAATCTGCGTGTTTCGCTGAATCTTTTAATCAGACTGCTGTGATCAGCATCCAGATATAAAATCGTTAATTCAACTTTTCGCGGCAGGTAGGACAAAATTTCGGTGAGTTCTTCAGGTTCCTGTGGCAGGTTTCGCACATCAATGCTGACGGCGACACGCTCATACTGCCCCATG
>JAHJNE010000433.1 GCA_018820995.1 Gammaproteobacteria bacterium
GAAGGGCTGGCGACCGTCGATCGCACCGAGCATTTATTAACGGCAGGTCGTCGTTGTGTGTATAGGTTTTCGCCTGTTGAAGCCGCTGGTAGTTGAACGAAGGTGAATTGGCGCTGCGTCAGCCACCTGCCGGATCGGGCTTTTTCATTCGATCTGTTTCATTAGCGCTGTTTTATAAGAAGTGTTTCATCAAGCCAGCCTCAGGCTGGCGGAGTCAACATCATGACAAAATATTCTTTGTTTAAACAAGCACCTGGCTTGCCAGTGACTGTCACTTTACCCGACTGGGTGCAAAATCTGGTGCATTGGGATCAGCCTTATGCGGACGACCAGGCCAAAATGGCGCTGGCGATTGAGCTTTCGAAGCAAAACGTGTTGCAAGGAACCGGCGGCCCGTTTGGCACGGCGATTTTCGACCGCGCCACCGGGTTATTGTTGGGAGTCGGCGTGAATCGGGTGGTACCGCACAGCAATTCAACTTTGCATGGCGAAACGGTCGCCATTATGCAGGCGGAGCAGGCGCTGGGTCATTTTACGCTGGCTGCAGCGGGCGGCCGTGAACTGTTCACCTCCTGTGAGCCCTGCGCCATGTGTCTGGGCGCTGTGTTATGGAGTGGCGTCAACCGGTTGGTCTGTGCGGGCGTGGCGGCGGATGCGCGGGCGATTGGCTTTGATGAAGGCCCGGTGTTTACTGAATCTTATCAGTATCTTGAAAACGCTGGCATCGAAGTAGTGCGTGGTTTTATGCAGCCCGAAGCCAAAGCAGTGCTGGATTTATACGCCAGCTCCGGTGGTCGTATTTACAATGGTGCTGATGCGGCAACAGACTAATGTGCCGGGTGTTTAGGGGACTGGAAGGTCGATTGTTCAGGCAACTGGCAGTGCAACCTTGTCTGGAAAGCGCTTCACCCGCAGATGAACGCTTGAAAATTATCAGGAAATCTCCGCATGACGGCAGTTTCCCTGTTCCGAAGTTTGCTTTATCATGCGCGCCGCCTGAATGGGATGTGCCCGGCAGGCGTTAATTGATGAGCAAAGGAAAGGAAACATCATGAAAGTGAAAATCGCGGTCATCGCAGCTTTAGTCATGACAACCTCAGCAGCACAGGCTGATTGGTTAAAGGCCGCAACAGATTCAGTCAAAGGCAGTGTCACCGACAGCGTCAAACAAACAACCGATGGCGCTAAAGAAGCTGCTTACGATAGCGCAGTTAATGCTGCTTTGGGCTTGGTTTCTGGTAAAACCAACAAGGCTTATGTCACTGAAAAACTCGGTACAGCGAGCCAAACCCTGACTGAAAATGGCGTTGAAGTCTGGAGTTACGACTTGTCGAAGCTGCAACAAAGCTACCCGATGTTAACTGACGCCTTAAAACAATATCCAACAGTGCCGGAAGCGATCAAATTAAGCTTCAAAGGCGACACGGTCAGCAACATTAAAATGGTGAAACCAGCCGTTTAAGCTGCTGTAATTTCGGGGTCAGTTGTGCACAAGCGAGCGGCATAACTGACTCTGGCTGCAAAGATCAATCTCAGGGGCTGCTGCGACGTTGTGATGCCGCATCATTCGGCAAATACTGCAGTGGGTCTTGCGGAAAACCGTTGCGCCATAATTCAAAATGCAGATGCGGACCCGTCGCTCTGCCGGTTTTGCCAACCAGGCCAATTTGTTGACCGGCCTGCACAAAATCACCAATGCGTACGTCAATTCGCGATAAATGCGCTGACAAACTTTGTAGTTTATCGCCATGTTCAATCAGCACCACCTGACCAAAAGCATCACTTAAACTACCCATATCGGCATTTAATACCACGCCGGAACTGGCGGCATACACAGGCGTGCCTTGTGGCGCTGCAAAATCAACACCCATATGTTTACGGTTGCGGCTTTTGACAATGTATTTGGCGAACATCGAGCTAATACGGGCGCCAGGCACCGGATGGATAAAAGGCGGTGGAGGTGCAGCACCTTGAAATTGCGGTTCAGCTTTGACAGCCGGTGGCAGTGTGACGGTCGGGGCGCTACTACAGGCAGCGAGTAATAAGGCCGGCGCCAGCCAGCTAAGGCGCAGCGCACGCCAACAAAAAAGTAACTTCGCCTGGTTCAGCTGCATCGGTGTCTCCCGGTGTTATTGGTACTTTTGAATATTATTGATGAGGGGCGTCGGTTTTCGCTGAGTTAACCTGAGGCAAATCAACCGTCAGCGCTGATTCGACGTGCCTTGTAAACACCCGTTGCTGCAGTGTCGCTGGTTCTGCCGCTTGCTTCAAGTCTGGCTTGGATGATTGCTGAAAAAGGCAGCACTTTTGATGGTTTGAGGTTGTTGTTTAATAGGCAGGTTTGCTTAAAGCAGACTGATGATGCGGTGTTGCCTAGGTTTATGTACTCAATGATTGCAGCACAGTGCAGTTTTCCGCCTACGGTTCTTTAAAATGGGCTGCGTATTTACAGAGGATATTGCAGCCGAAACTTGATGGAATATGCCAAGATGATGGCTGTTACAGGTTTGAGTGTTTGAATGACGATGATTGAAGGGATTAGATTGAGGGCTGCAGATTGAGCGTTTCTGACATACATGGCGCAGGCTTTGGTGATGCTAAAGCAAAGTTTCGGGTCTATTTGGCCGCGCCGCCACCGATGGACGCTTATC
>JAHJNE010000434.1 GCA_018820995.1 Gammaproteobacteria bacterium
AGGGGTAACGACTTTTATTGGCGACATTTCCAGGCAAATTGAGCTGCGATTGAAAAAGCATCAAAAGGCGACACGGCTTCAAACAAGTTCAAGATGATTGGCTGGATGGAAGACCTGCCGTTTTTGATCACAGGGTCGATCTGGCTTGATGGCGTAAGCTCTTGATCAAAGCAGCATCGGCAGCCAACACCATGGTGTTGCAGCTTTCTATGCAGGCCAAAATCGTGGCCCGCGGCCCATTTTGCCAGGCGTCACTGGCATAAAATGCCTGCTGGCTTTGCTCGCAATCCGCTACGCTTTGATAAGCCCGCACCAACATATAAGCGTCTGGCGTTTGCAAAGAGGCGGTGGCGAGCACCACATCAATCCCTGCGGCGGCTAGTAGCGGCAAGGATTTTTCATGTAACAATTGATGGAACTTTGACCCAGTGCCTGGTTTTAATTGGTAACTGCGAATTTCAATGATATTTTTCATCGCTAAACATCTGCTAAAGTGGCAACAACAAGCCTTTATGGTAAGTGGGAACCTCGTACCGATACAGCGTAAATCCCAAGCATTTGCGACGATCTAACCACTGAATTCAAGATATTTCACCGGATTTACTATGGCTTTTGAACTTGATAACTACGACCGCAAAATTATCGCTCTGTTGCAAAGCAATGCGCGCATCAGTTACACCGAAATTGGCCGGCAAGTCCATCTCACTGCGCCAGCTGTGACAGAGCGGGTGCGGCGTTTGGAAGAGGCCGGTGTGATTACCGGCTACCAAACCCGAGTCAATTTGCGCGCCTTGGGGTATAGCTTTGAAGCCTTTATCAACATTGTGGTGGATTCACATGCCGCCTTGGATGCCTGGGCCGCAGCGCATCCCGAGGTGTTAGCGCTGCATGCGACTACCGGCAACCACTGTGCGTTGATGCATATTGGTGTCACCTCGCCGGAGCACTTACAAGACGTGTTAATGTCGTTGGGTAAACTAGGCAAAACCAGCACGTCCATGGTGCTGTCATCTCAGTTTGAAAACCGTCCGCGCTGCCATGGTGATCAACTACCGAAATCCTCCTAACACTTCCCAAAACTACCGCCTGCCAAAAGCGATTTACTGAATCAGCGTTGCCGATGATCAGCACCGCCTGTGATCAACAACTTTTCAGCTAATACTTGGCGTTTTTACCTCGTTTAAGCATGTATTTGCGGCGCAATTTAGCAAGCGCTCGCCGCTTGTGCGAAATCCAAAGTAAAACCGGCTTAAATCTGTGAAATCTGCGGTTCAGCTGGGCCAACTACTTGGTTTTGTCTATGTCCTGAAAGTGCCTGGCGTCTTATGATCTCGTTCGGTTCTTGCCTATGCTGGCCCCCTCAACTTAGATGGGCCGACATCACCCATGAGATGAAACACATCATGCAACAACAAAGAAGACGGTTTTTACAAATGGCAATGGCTGCTGCGTTTGTGCCGCTGGCCAGAGCAGCAGAGCAGGGAACAGTACCTGTCAGTAAGCTTTTAGAAACACCTCTTCCTGCACCATCACTTCATCAAGGAAAACACAGTGTGAATGACCCTAAACATGATTTTGACTTTTTCGTCGGCCGCTGGCGGATAGAAAATCAACGGCTGCGCCATCGTTTGCAACAGTCCGACGACTGGGAGCACTTCGAAGCGAGCCAGGAGATGCGATTGCTGCCAGGTGGCATCGGCAACTTTGATGATTTCCTCGCCCCTTCCTGGCGCCCGGGTTTTGTTGGCATGTCGCTGCGTTTGTTCAATCCGCAAACGCAATTGTGGAGTATTTATTGGCTCGACAATACCAACGCCGGTCTTGATAGCGCCGGTCGTTTAATGCCGCCCGTCGTAGGTAAGTTTGAAAACGGTATTGGCATCTTCGAATGTGATGATGAGCTTGACGGCAAACCTATTCGGGTTCGCTATAAATGGTTTGATACCGACACCGAAACCCCGCGCTGGGAGCAAGCGATGTCTGCGGATCAAGGCAAAACCTGGGAAGTGAATTGGCGTATGAAAATGTTCCGGCAATAAATTTTTGGTAGCAACCCCAAATCTTCAAGGATGACGGGTATATCACCCACGGCTCAGGCACTAAAAAATGTAAGGAATATCATGCTAAGCACTAAATTAATAAACAAAATCACGACATTTCGCCAGCTGCACAGTCAAGGCGGTTTACTACTGAATAATGTATGGGATGTGATGAGTGCGCGTCTTGCCGAAAAAGCAGGTGCGACCGCAATTGCAACAACCAGCGCCGGCGTTGCATGGACAATGGGCTATGCCGATGGCCATACCATCCCACGCAAATGCGTGATGCAACATGCGGCCGCAATTGTAGCCAGCACCGAACTGCCTGTGTCGATCGACGTTGAAAACGGCTTGCTAAGCGCTGGTGAAAGCATGAGTGATTTGGCGCAAGATTTGTTGGCAGCTGGAGTTGCTGGCGTGAATCTGGAAGATACACAGGACGGCAATATGCTCGACGTTGTTTGCGGCGCACAACGCATTCAACAATTGCGCGCAGCCTGCAATGCATTGGACTACCCGTTATTTATTAATACCCGGATGGATGTTTTGCTTCGCGG
>JAHJNE010000041.1 GCA_018820995.1 Gammaproteobacteria bacterium
CAAACATCAACGTTTGTTAGCATTGCGTCAAGGCGCTGGTTTTGTGCTGCGGGTTGATGATCAGCAGCAGCAGGTTTGTTCACCGCAACATCTTTTACGATTTTCTGGGAGTGCAGTGAGCAGCGCCACACTTACTGCAGGCCCGGTGGTGGACATCAATTTGATGTTTGACGCATCACTTCAAGCAAACATGTGGTCACAGCCTTTAACGGCCGACTATCTCACGTGGCCTGGGCCCCGGCTTGGTGGCGCCACTTTACTGATCTATGCCGATGAAGCCGCTGTGGAAGTTTGTTTGCAAGCGGGCGAGGCACCGCTGCAGCTGATGCAAGGTGATGTGCTGCAAGTTTTTTTGCCAACAACTATGTCGAAAAACATGCCGATGCCGACCTGCTTAGTGCGGGCGGCGGCAGCGCAGTGCTCAGCGGTGTTCGCCTGGGTTGCGCCGATCACCGGCTCGCCGTCAGTCTAAACATTTTTGGTTCTGAAGATTGTTTATTGGTTCTTAAAATTGTGGTCTGCAATCAGTTTCATCATTGGAAGCAAAACGCTGTGCCTTATACATTTGCTTGCCAGTACGGGCATCGCCTGCTAAAGCTGGGTGATTCCTCTGATCACGAAGCAGCTGATGCGCATGACCAAGCAGATTTTTACGACTTTTGGCTTTTCAAGCTTTTCCAGCTTTTTTAGCCCTCCCAGCTTGTTCAGGTCTTCCTGTTTAAATAGGTTTTGCTGCTTCCTTCGCGTGGCCGCATTGCTTTGGCTTGCCCCTTGTCAGGCTGCAGATAAGTTAGCGCCATTTTGGCCGGCGGAACTGAATGTATTGTCATCAGCGACGATGCGAGTGCAGCAAGGCACTTTTGATCCTGATCCCGAGTCCGATTTTATTCGCTGGCAACAACAAGGACGAAGTACTTTACAGCAATCCTATTTGTGGTCAGAGCCGTTACCTGAAGTCGTTTCCAAGCGGATGAGTCGCCTCGACCAAGGCAGCTACTGGCGCGAACATTGGCAAGTGCAATTATTAACCCCAGTCTGGCAGCAGGTTTGGCTGTTGATCCCAAAAACCGCCACTGCCGCCACCCCGCAACCGGCAGTGCTGATGCTGCATGATCATGGCGCTGAATTTCGGCTTGGCAAAGATAAATGGATCCGGCCAACCGACAAAGCTGCACTTCCGCTCGCCGAGCACTGGGCCGGCAAATATTTTTCCGGCAACTTTGTCGGTGAGCAACTTGCAGAAGCTGGTTTTGTCGTGCTGGCGGCTGATACTTTAGGGTTTGGCGCACGCGGTCCCATCGCCTATGTGCAGCAACAACAGTTGGCGGCGAATTTTCTGGCACGTGGTCGTTCGCTGGCGGGGTTTTCGGCGTTGGAAGATCAACAACTGGCAGCGTTTTTGGCGAGCCAGCCGATGGTGAAAACGGGTCACATTAGTGCGCTGGGTTTTTCGATGGGCGCGTATCGGGTGTGGCAGCTGGCAGCACTTTCTAAACATATCAATGCTGGTGTCGGGATTGGCTGGTTTAATCAATTTGTGGCATTGACGACGCCTGATGGCAATTTTAGTAAAGGCCAAAGTTCGTTTTACTTGTTACATCCCGGGCTTTTCACGCAACTGGATTTACCACAAATCGCGGCTTTGGCGGCACCAAAACCATTGCTGATGGTGATGGGCGCCGATGATCCATTAATGCCAGCGGCTGGCGTGAAGCAAGCTTTTGCCGAACTACAGTCGTTGTATCAAGATTGCGGCGCGGCAGCGGCAAGAGTGCAATTAAATATCTGGCCGGATAAAGGCCATCAGTTTGATAGCGAGATGCAACAGCAAGTGCTGCAGTGGTTACAGCAACAGTGGACAGAGTTGTCTTGCCAGGACTCCGTCGGCAAGCCATCTCTCAGCAAGCCATCAATAAACCCTTAGTAAGCGCTTAGTAAGCCCTCAGTAAACCTTTACTAAGTCATCTGCGAACAATTCGTTTTGAGTGTTGCGATTTCAGGCAAGCATTGGTCACCAACCCGTCAATAAACGGGTCGGGGACTAACGAGTGTGTGGCGGCTGCGACCCGTGAAAAAACTGCGGCAATGCAAAACGCAGCCTTAATTAAGAAGCGTCTTGCGCCAGATAAAGCTCCAGCAAATGAGCTAACCTAACGGCCGCTTGTTCAATGCGAAGCTCAATCACCGGGCTATCGCGGCTAATGGCTGCTTCATCCAGCAACATACCAGGGCGATAGTTTTGGTAAATTTTCTGGGTTTGTTTCAGCGACTCATTCGCCCATTGCAGCACAGAGCCTTGTTGCCATTGGCGTTGTTGCAAAGCGCTGATTGTAGTAAGTTTTTCAGACAATAACTGATTGTTTTGCTCATAACCCAAAGCAGCCAGCAAATTGCGATCCCAAACGCCATGCAGATTTGACGGTTGTTGCAGGAAATACACGGCAGTTTTATTGCCACCTTGGTCATCGGCATAACTAACGTGCATTGGTTGATGTAAGTCGGCGACAAAGTGACTGAAAAACAACAATGACTGCCGTTTCGCCTCAGAAGTTGGTAGGGATTTTAATAACGCGCCGTGATGCGAAATGGCCGAAAGTAAACAGCCCACTTTGGCGCAATCGCGTTGTTGCACCTTCCGGGCGGCTCGTGCCACATTGATATAATGATGCGGTGCAGTGTACCGATAAGCTGCTTCTTTGCGCGCTTCATCTGGCCAGACGCAGCCATCGGCAAAACTTTGTTTGGGCTCTAACGCTAACAGAGCATCCACTTGCTGCTGCGTCTTGGGCGATAACAACTGATAGGCAGCCTGACACACTTGCTGATGACCGGTGCGGCTAAATGCCATTGCTTGTGTCGAAAGCAAAAAGCTGGCTACTAGCAACAACCACTGGCCAATGATTATTTTTTTCATACAACCTCAGTTATTCGTCAACCAATTGACTGACTTGCCAGGCCGGAATGCCATCAGCAAGTAGCGGAGATAATTCTTCGAGTGCGGCTGTCATGTCCTCTGCCAGCGTATAAGGTGGGTTGATCACCAACATGCCAGAGCCGGTCATGCCAAAACCTTCGCTGTCGGCTTTTGGACTGTATTCAATCCGCAACTGATTGCGGATCCCGGTATCGACGATAGCCTGGATCACGGCTTCAATGCTGGCGCGTTCAATCACCGGATACCAGATGGCATACACGGCTTGCGGGAAACGCTGATAAGCTTGTTGCAAGCCTTTCACCAGATCCTGATATTCAGTTTTTAATTCGTAAGGTGGGTCAATCAACACCAAGCCTCGTTTCGATAGTGGTGGCAACATCGCCCGAAATCCGGCATAAGCGTCCATTTGTTCAATCCGGCAATGGCGACGGTTCAAAAACTGCGCTTGTAACAAGGGGAAATCACTAGGGTGCAGTTCAGTGGCTTGAATACTGTCGCCACTGCGCAGCAGCATTTTGGCAATCGCCGGTGAGCCTGGATAAAACTGC
>JAHJNE010000004.1 GCA_018820995.1 Gammaproteobacteria bacterium
CGCCAATGCCATGCCAGAGCCGGCAAATCAGCGAATTGCCCGCAAAAAGATGACACCTTGGCAAATTTAAAAGCAGTTGGGATCCAGCAGATCAGTGCAGACCAAATATGGTTGAAAGCCGAGCAACCCGATTGGAGTAGCGAAAAAGAAAGCCGACGCCAGCTTGCGATGCAAAGTTATCGGGTGATTATGTCGGTCGGCGACGATTTCGGTGATTTCCTGCCGAATGTGAAGAAAAACATCACACCAGCACAACGTTTCGCGTTAGTCGATCAATACCAGACGCATTGGGGACGCAAATTTTTTATGCTGACCAATCCTACCTATGGCTCTTGGGATACCATTTTGAATCAGCCTAAACAGCAATATTTACAGGGCTTTTAATACTGCTGGTAGGACAATGATTTTTTTAAATCATCGTCCTACCATTTCAATCCGATATAAATTAAGGCAGTGGCTGACCACGGCTAGCAACGTAAAGTGCATACCAATGTTCGCGAGTCAGTTGTATGGTTCGCGCTTCTGCACAAGCTTTGATCCGATCTGGATTGGTCGTTCCTATCACCGGTTGGATCCCTGCCGGATGTCGCATCAACCAACCCAACACTATCGCTTCAGGTGAGCATTGATAAAGTGCCGCTAACTGCCGCACTAAATCAGCCGTATGACGTTGTGCTTCAGTTTGAGGCGTTTTACCGCCAGTGAAAAGCCCTTGTGCCAAACTCCCCCAAGCCTGAATTTGCACCTGGTGCTGCTGGCAATACTCAACAGTCCCGTACCCAAAAAAGTGCGAAGTACCCTGCACCATCCCGGTTAACACGTTTTGCTCAAGCCAATCAATTTTTGCGAGGCTCATCTCAAGCTGATTCACCCGCAACGGTTGTGCTAACACCGATTGCAGCAATTGCATTTGTGGCGCGCCAAAATTCGACACCCCAAACTGTTTCACTTTACCTTCCTGCTGCAACGCTTGCAGCACGTCTGCGACTTCATGAATATCCATCAAAGGATCAGGCCGATGCAGCATTAACAAATCTATATAGCCACATTGCAGTTGGCGTAATGATTGTTCGACTTGTTGACGAATGTAAGACGTTGAGAAGTCATAACGCCCCACATGCTGGTCGTCTTTGAAGCGGATAGCGCATTTGGTTTGAATTAGGATTTTTTCACGTAAACCTGGCTGTAACGCCAGATAATCGCCAAACACCTGTTCTGCTTTGCCACGGGTGTAAATGTCGGCGTGGTCAAACAATGTGAAGCCATGCTCCAGTGCGCTATCCAGTGCCAAAAATGAAGCTCGGCGCGCTTCTTCACTGATGCTTGTCACATTCCAGTCACCGCCCAGACCCATACAGCCAAAGACCATCGAGCCAGCGTCTGGAAACGTCATTAAAATTGGTTGCATATCAAACTTCCTGATGAATGAAATCTATCGCAAGTGTACCGAAAAGCAGCGAACAGCCCAATTGTTTTTGTGAAGTTACATCGTCAATAGCCTTTGACGCAAAGGTAACGACAGCGGATATTTAAGAATGGTAAAACTGGCCAAATCATACCGCAAGTTATCAATCACAGCAGTGGTCGGCTTTCATAACCAACTAGAATTAGAAACAGATCAAGACCATGCATTGGCAATTAGATTAAAGTATAGTTTTTATAAGTGATTGACGCCGGTTGTAACAAACCTTCAATTTGTCACAATGTTCGAACTCGACATTCGTCTTGTGATTGTTAGGTCTAACTTGGCGTGAAGGCCATTCAAGGCGCGGAATTAAGGCCATTCAAGGAAGTTAGATGAAAATTAAAAGTTATAGCCTGTTACTGACCGGCCCGGCATTGCTACTCATCACCCTACTGACCTCGCCACCACTTTCAGGAATGAGCGAGTCTGCCTGGCATGTTATCGGTTTGATGTTGTGGATGATTTTGTGGTGGATCACCGAAGTGATGCCGATCCCGGTGACCTCGATTTTACCAATGATTTTTATTCCACTACTTGGCATCGATAAAATGGATGCTGCAACAACACCTTATGCCCATCCACTTATTTTTTTATTTTTCGGCGGGTTCTTTTTATCGATTGCAATGGAAAAAACCGGACTCCATCAACGTATCGCATTAAAAGCTTTGCAACTCACCGGTCAAAAGCCAGCGGCGCAGGTCGCTGGTATCATGGCGGTGACGGCATTTTTATCAATGTGGATGTCTAACACCGCCACTGCGGTGATGATGTTACCGATAGGTTTATCCATGATCAGTATGGCGCGCTCGAGCAGTCATGACGACTTTGGCAAAGCAGTATTATTAGCGATTGCCTACAGTGCCAGTATCGGCGGCGTGGCAACGTTAATTGGGACCCCACCCAATGCGCTGCTGGCGGCCTACCTCAGTAAAAGTTATCAAATTCAAATTAGTTTTGCCCACTGGATGGTATTAGGGGTACCACTTGCTCTGGTCATGCTGAGTTTTTGCTGGTTTTGGTTGTGTAAAATTCACTTTAAATTGCCAGCCTCGATTGTTGGGCAACATAACTTCAAACAAGAATTATCGGCGCTAGGTCCATTGCGACGCTCAGAACAGGCAGTCCTGATGGTATTTTGTTTGGCAGCACTTAGTTGGATCAGCCAGCAATGGCTCGCGAAATGGACTGGGTTGCCGTTAAACGACACCGTGATCGCTCTCATTGCCGCCATTTTATTATTTATTCTACCGGGCGAGCAAAACCAACGCCTATTAGTGTGGGAAGACAGCCATAAATTACCCTGGGGCGTCTTGCTGCTGTTTGGGGGTGGATTAAGTATGGCCGACCAAATCCAAAAAACCGGCGTGGCTGAACTCCTGGCGCAACAACTTAATTTATTACAGGGGATCCCACCGGTTTTTATCCTGTTAACGGTCACCAGCTTAATCATTTTCTTAACGGAAGTGACGAGCAATACCGCAACAGCCGCTGCGTTTTTACCACTGCTGGGTCCTGTGGCGGTCTCAATGAACATGTCACCGCTTTATTTAGTAGTCCCGGCTGCGTTGGCCGCGAGTTTTGCTTTTATGATGCCGGTCGCGACACCACCGAATGCAATCGTGTTTGCCAGTGGTAAATTGCAAATCAAAGATATGGTTAAAGCGGGGTTAGTGCTGAATATCGTCGGGATAGCCGTCATTAGTCTTGCAAGTTACTGGCTTGGCCCCATCTTGGGATAACAACTTTTGCTGCCTAAATTGAAGTTTGCGCAACATTAGGCAGGAGTGGCACAACATGCGCCTCTCCCGCCTTCGTTTCATGTTGCTGTTTGTTGTTTACGCTGTTGTTTACGGTAGCCGTAAAGCCCAATGAGTGATGCGGCAATCCAAAAAATTTCGATCACAAAACTGGCAAGATTAAAATTAATACAAAGACTAAATAACAAGAACAATGCGCCGCTCAGGTTCATCAGATTATAAATTAAACCTTTAGGTGACAGTTTATTGAGTTGAAGTAAAAAAAATGCGCCAACGACCAGGCTGGTGCCTGCCATGCCGACGATGTCTGCAAGTATATTAAGCATTAGGGTCAATCCAGAACAAGCTGAAGTCGTCCAAAACAGGCTGGCCCTTTCCATGGGAAGGACGGTTCTCAAAATCCATGAGACAGCTTGGTATGCATCACCGCGATATTCATCGGTGCTGCACAAAAACAAAACGCCGCTGTTAAGCGACGTTTTGTTTATTCTTTTGTTTATCGAATTAACCACCAAGATGATTGTATCGATAAAGCCATTTTGGAGCGGGCAACGAGACTCGAACTCGTGACCTCGACCTTGGCAAGGTAGCGCTCTACCAACTGAGCTATGCCCGCATAAACTAATTTGTTGACCTATTTACTTCAGCTTTGCTGGTCAGTAAATGGTGCCCGGGGCCGGACTTGAACCGGCACGCCCTTTCGAGCGAGGGATTTTAAATCCCTTGTGTCTACCGATTTCACCACCCGGGCAGACAACTTTTCGAACCGTTTGGTAATCTCTTGTGCATTCGCATTTGAGTTTTACCCTTTACAACATGGAGGCGGGTCCCGGAGTCGAACCGAGATGGACGGATTTGCAATCCGCTGCATGGCCATTCTGCCAACCCGCCTGCGCTTTATGTCGTAAAATTGTGATTTGGAGCGGGCAACGAGACTCGAACTCGTGACCTCGACCTTGGCAAGGTAGCGCTCTACCAACTGAGCTATGCCCGCATCCACAAAGGCTAATGCCTTAACACGAGACGCATTCTACTGAGTTTAATAAATCCGTCAACCAGAAACTTGCAGATCGTAAATCGTTTGCTCACTTTTTAACTTGCTTGCTGAATAAAGCAGCAAGCTGTTGATTATTGTTTTAAATCTTGCCACGCCGCCCGCAAATAGACGACCATCGACCACAGGGTCAGCAAAGTTGCAAAATACAATAACGCCATACTCAATTCTGTGAGCAAAGTCATGGGTTGCCAAATCAAGCCGATTAACGCCAGCATCTGTACTGCTGTTTTCCATTTGCCCATATCTGACACTTTGACTTGATCACTACGACCTACCGCCGCCATCCATTCGCGTAACCCTGAAATGATGATCTCACGGCTGATCATTAGAAAGGCAGGTACCGTCACCCACAAAGTCTGCATATCAACGGCAATTAAAACTAACGCCGCTGCAACCATTGCTTTGTCAGCAACCGGATCTAAAAAAGCACCAAAAGCGGTCGATTGTTGTAACTTACGAGCCAAATATCCGTCTAAAGCATCGGTGATCGCGGCAAGCCAAAATACAAAAGCCGCGAGGAATCGGGCATGTTCATGGGTGGAATAGAAGCAAAAAACAAAAACAGGGATTAAAAAAATTCGAAACAAAGTGAGTAAATTCGGCACATTCCACATCAACGGGCTCTCAGATATATTTTAATTCTTATTATGACACGCCGAGTATATAACTTCGGCCTGCGCTTTGGAAATACCGGGAACTGTCGCCAGTTCCTGCACTGTTGCTTTCATAACACCTTGTAAACCGCCGAGGTATTGTAACAAAGCTTGCCGACGTTTCTCACCTATCCCTGCAATATTTTCTAACGGGCTTTGCAGCAGCTTTTTACCACGTTTGTTACGATGGCCGGTTATCGCATAACGGTGCGCTTCATCACGGATCTGTTGAATTAAATGCAGTGCTGGTGCATCTGGCGGCAGACTCATTTCTTTACCACCGGGCAAAATCAACGTTTCCAATCCGGGTTTACGGCTGGTCCCTTTGGCAACACCCAATAACAATGGCTTTTTTTGCAACTGAAACCCTTGAAAAAAGCTCACCGCCTGATTTAACTGCCCCAAACCACCATCGATCAAGACGATGTCCGGCACCCGACTTTCATCCTGCAATTTGCCATAACGTTTATTCATCGCAAATTGCATCGCCGCATAATCATCACCAGGCGTAATGCCTTCGACATTAAACCGCCGGTATTCACTTTTATCAGGTCCCTCGCCATTAAATACTACACAAGAAGCGATAGTTTGCTGGCCCATGGTATGACTAATATCAAAACATTCCATCCGTTGGATGTCAGTCAATTTTAACAACTGTTTCAGTTGCTGATAACGCACTGCCATTTGCAATCCGAATGACAATTTACTTTCACAGGCCGTTTTTGCATTTTTTTCGGCCAGCGATAAATAACGCGCTTTCTCTCCGCGTTTAACCGCTAACAGATTCACTTTTCGCTCGGCAAGACGACCAATAGCTTCTGCTATCGCATCAGCATCGTCCAGCTCTTGCCGCAGCACGATATCGCGTGGGATGGCCTGGCCGCTGATGCCATTTAAGTAAAATTGCAATAAAAATGCCGGTAATACATCTTCTGGATCAGTACCTTGCGGGACTTTAGGGTGGTAAGTTTTACTACCCAAAATTTTGCGGTCTCTGACAAACAATACATGTACAGCCGCCACGCCATGCGAATAGTGGAAGCCAATCACATCCATTTCGTCTTGGTCACCACTAACGGTCTGCTGTTCCTGGACTTTGCGAAGCGCCGCAATTTGATCCCTTAACTGCGCAGCTTGTTCAAATTCCAGATTCTGACTTGCTTTGTCCATATGAGACACAAGATCATCAATGACGAGCTGGTTTTTTCCAGCTAGAAACAAGCGTGTTAGACGCACTTGCTCGGCATAGGCTTCATCACTGATTTTACCTACACAAGGTGCTGAACAGAGTTTTAATTGATACTGCAAACAAGGCCGGGTTCTGGCGCGATAAAAGCCATCTTCACATTGGCGAACCGGAAATATTTTTTGCAGAAGCTTTAAGCTTTCCCACACGGCTCCGGCGCTTGGATAAGGTCCGAAATATTGACCTGGGTTCTTACGCGGACCTCGGTGCGAAGTTAATCTTGGGTGTTTGTGGTCAGTGAGCAGAATAAATGGATACGATTTATCATCTCGCAGCAGCACATTGTACTTTGGCATAAACTGCTTGATCAGATTGTTTTCGAGGATCAGCGCTTCAGTTTCACTGTGGGTCACGATGAGTTCAACAGAGGCTATCTGGCTGACTAATGCGCGCGTCTTAACGCCTGGCACGTTAATGCGAAAATAACTCGAAAGACGCTTTTTCAGATCTTTCGCTTTACCAACATAAATGACGACTTCCTGCTGATTCAGCATCCGGTAAACCCCGGGTTGCTGCGGCACAGTGGCTAAAAACGCTTTGGCATCAAAACTGGACATAACAACAACTTCTAACTCAGACAATATCAATCATACCGTGGCGTAATGCGAGATGCGTCAATTCGACATCGCCGCTGATCCCAAGTTTTTCAAACATCCGGTACCGATAAGAATTGACTGTTTTTGCGCTGACACTTAACTGGTCCGCAATATCGTTCACTTTGCCGCCTTTGGTAATCATCAACATGATTTGCAGTTCACGCTCGGACAACTCATCAAACGGATTCTGACTATTGGACTGAATTTTACTCAGCGCCATTTTCTGGGCGACTTCATCAGAAATATATCGTTGTCCGGCGGCTATTTTACGAATAGCGTCAATCATCTCTTTCGGCGCAGCGTTTTTTGAAATAAATCCGGCTGCGCCCATTTGCATCACTTTGGTTGGCACTGGCTCTTCAAACGAGACCGAAAGCGCCAAAATTTTAATATCAGGACAATAATGTAAAATTCGCTTGGTCGCTGCCATACCGCCAATGCCAGGCATATTCATATCCATCAGCACGACATCGGGCGGAATAACTTCGGTGGTTTCATTACGGCAATATTGCACCGCTTGTTCGCCAGAACATGCTTCTGCCACGACCTTAATCCCGCGCTCATCATTTAAAATGCGGCTGATACCGGTCCGAACCAACTCATGATCGTCAACCAACAAAATGTTAATCACTAGCAATACCACCGAAATAAATAAAACTACCGGAAACCAATCATCGGCTAGCATAGCTGACCAAAGTTCAGATTGCTACGGCAAACTAACGTCGTTCTGGAGACTTGAAATATTCAAAACAAAGCTGACGTTTGAAACAAAGGAGCGATGACGAATGCCATCGAGGAAATTTGCAAACCGTAGAAACAACAAAACCACCGAAAGGTGGTTTGTGTGAAGTGGCGGAGAGAAAGAGATTCGAACTCTTGAAGGGCTACTAACCCTCGCCGGTTTTCAAGACCGGTGCATTAAACCACTCTGCCATCTCTCCGCGATGGACGGCATAATAAAAACTCTCCGGTAGCTTGTAAAGCGCTTTTTATACCTTCGCCGTCTGTTTGCTCAGCTTTTCACCAACAAATCTCTGAATGACGATAAATTTAGCGGTTACCTTTGCAAGTTCATAGCTCGATCAACCTAGATGTCCTTATGTCCACCTTAATGCGCTGAACTCTGCGGATAGCTATTCGCGCGCGCAATGACATCAGCGGCATGATGCTGCCTGACAATAAGACTGATTCCGGTTTACAATGGAAAAAAACAAAGGTTTTCATTTCATGTCAGCAAAACGTATTTATGTCGCCTATACCGGCGGCACGATTGGGATGCAAAAATCCGATCATGGTTATATTCCGGTTCCAGGCTTCTTGTCAGATACCGTGAAAAGCATGCCTGAATTTTACCGGTCGGAAATGCCGGATTTTGATATTCACGAATATCATCCAGTGATTGATTCCTCCGATATGACACCGGCGCATTGGCTGGAAATTGCGATGGATATTCGTGACCATTATGACGACTACGATGGTTTTGTTGTGCTACACGGCACTGATACCATGGCTTATACCGCGTCAGCCTTGTCCTTCATGTTGGAGAACTTGTCTAAACCCGTGATCGTCACTGGTTCGCAAATTCCGCTGGCGCAATTGCGTTCTGATGGACAGGTAAATTTACTAAATTCGTTGTATCTGGCAGCCTATTATCCAATTGCTGAAGTGGCGTTGTATTTTAATAATCAGCTGTTTCGTGGTAATCGCGCGACAAAAGCCGACGCCGATGGTTTTAATGCGTTCGCGTCACCAAACTTCCCGGCGTTACTTCAAGCAGGCATTCATATTGAAGTCCTTGCCGGCCAGTTGTCACACGTCCAGCAACATGAACCATTAACAGTCGCGCAGATCACCCCACAGCCGATTAGTGTGGTGACGTTGTACCCAGGGATTAGCGTTGATGTGATCCGAAACATGGCCGCAGCACCGGTGCGGGCATTAATTATTAAATCTTATGGTGTTGGCAATGCGCCGCAGGCAGAGCCGCTACTGGCTGCACTTCGTGAAGCCTCTGAACGTGGCACTATTATTGTCAACTGTACTCAGTGTTTTAAAGGCAAGGTCAATATGGATGGTTATGCCACAGGCAATGCCTTAAGAAATAGTGGCGTGATTAGTGGGTTTGATATGACTCTGGAAGCGACTTTGACCAAATTGCATTACTTACTCAGTCAGCCGTTAACGACTGAGCAAATCCGTAACATGATGCAAAGTAACCTGCGGGGAGAGCTCACCAGCTAATAGCTGAAAAACACCCGAACTGAAAATGATTCTGTTCGGGTGCTGTTGTTCTAACGTGTGATATAAAGGATTAATCAGTCAGATACAAGCCGCGGACTCGTTGCAGTAACGCTTGTTCATCCTGACTCACCGGCCCGTACTGCAACCAGCGAGCCAATAATTGTTCCTGATTAATTGACTCGCCACTGTTATGTTTATCCGTTAATAACAGCATCTGCACCTGTTGGCGTCGGGCTAACTCGGTTGCGGGTGATGGTTGACCAGCAGCCCACTCCAGTGCCAAAGTCAAATCAGCACGACTTAACGACTTCTCTTGTTGCTGATTAAATACCAACCGATAGATAGGTGGTACATCACTTATTTGCACTTCCGGCAAACTTAAAGCATCTAACAACTGACGATATTTAGCCTGTGCAGACTCTGTTTGCAGATCTGCTAACCGTTGTTCGGTTTGTTGCTGCAGCTGTCTTTTCTGAGCAAGTAACTCTTTATCTTCATTGATATAAAGCTGATTCAGCTGCGTCAGTGACTGTTGTAATGTGGCATGCGTAGTCGCCGCTTCAATTTGTTCCGCTATTGATGACAACTGTTCTGCATGTTGGGTTCTAAGCGTTGCCTGCTCGGACAGCTGTTGCTGCTTCGCCGCTTCTCTTTGCGCAAACCATTGATCACAAACACCGCGAAATGCCTGCCACAGTTGTTGATCTTGACCGCGACCAGCAAAACCGATGTTTTTCCATTGCTGTTGTAATACTTTCAGCTGTGCCGAAACCTGTTCAGTACTGTCTCCGGCACACAATTGTGTTGCCATCGTGATCAGCTGCTGTTTCGCAGCAGCATTTTGCTGTTGCTCTGCTTTTTGTTGCTGTTTAAGTTGATTTACCAGCTGTGAAAAACGTGGTTGCAGTTGCTCAAATTGTACTTTTTCAACCGAGCCTGACTGCTGCCATTCTTTCAGGCTTTGCTGTAATTGGGTATCCAGTGCTTTCCCTGTGATCCCAGCGGCAAGCTGTTGTTCAAGTTGTTCAATGATTGCAAGTTTAACCGCCGCATTCTGAGCACGTAATGCATCTTGTTCGGCGAAGTACTCACGACAAGGAGCAAAAGCCTGCTCACAAGCGAGATTAAAATCTTGCGTTAATTGCTCCTCAAGCGAAGCATCTGCACGGCCTAAGGTATTCCACAGCGCCCTGCTTTGCTTGACCTGTGATGCGCGATCCGCCGGCGTAACATCTGCAGCAATAGCTAGTTGCTGCATCACTGCTAACAACTCCTGTTTGCGTGGAGTCGCGATATAAGCCTGTAAATCAGCAAGATCTTCCACTTGCTGGCTGACTTGTTGAAACTCGGTTGCAAGCTGCTGCTGACTGAGTGCAGTTAAACTTTCATAGTCGCGCGCGATGCCTTTGAACAAGCCAAATAAAACATTGTATTTGCCCGCTTGGTGCAAGCGCTTAAATTCGGCCAGTTTACTTTTAAATTGCCGTTGTAGTTTTTCTTGTTGTCCAAGCAAGGGTTCACAATGCTGCTGCCATTGCTTGGACAATTGCTGATAACTATCAGTAAAACTCTGTGGCATCAGTTGTTTCAGTACTTTGACCTGCCGTTGCCACTGCTGTTGCCATTGTTTAAATTGCTGGTAAGCCGCGGTGATGTCTTGCTCAGCTGACGGCAAACCAATGGCGGCTTGTTCAGCCAGCAAGCGCGCAGTCAATGCTAAAGCCTCAGCCAATTGCGGCAACTGATCAAGTTGTTGCTGTAACGCCTTTAACGAGACGAACAATGGTTGGCGCTGGGAAGAGGTTAAATCGGCATCGGTAATCGCAGCAGAGAGCGTTGCAACTCTCGGCTCCTGCGCTGCAACAGCATCCAATTCGCCCGCCGCCAAATCAGCGGCTATTTGTGTTGCTAGATCTGACAAACTCACTACAAATTCTTGATACCGCACTTGCTGCGCTGCAGCAGCAGCTTGTTTATTCTGTAATGCTGCAAGTTCCGCCAGTCGCGGCGCAAAAGCGTTTTCTGTCAGCAAACAAACTTTTTGATACTTGGCCGTAAAATCTGCAGCATCGGTTAAACACTGGAGATCGCTGGCTAAATCCAGCCAATGTTGCTGATACAAGGCAAACTTCTGCTGAGCTTGTTCTATATCATTATTTTCACGGACAGAGTTCAGCTTTGCCAGCAACAACACCACTTGCTTGCGTACCCGTTCTGGTTTTAATTTTTGTTCAAGCCGCAGCGCAATTTTATCTTGAACCGCATGACTTAACTCACCAGTGGGTAACTGACGGCTGATCTTGTCCAACGCTTTATCATCATCAAGCAACTGCAGCAAAGCGAGACGTTGGCTTGTCGATAACTTGTCATCTAAGATGCCAGTTTGATAAAAGTCATTGCGGCCCAGGCGTTGGATCAAAGTAAACTTGATTCCTGCATCTGATTCTGTCAGCGCTAGTTTTTCCAGGATGCTAGTGCGATTGCATTCGGCGATAAATTGCTGCTTAAGCTGTGTTGAAACCTGATTTTGCAACAACATTGCAATGAGTTGTTGTTCTGCAAATTGTTTCAGCCTTTCAGCGGATTCATGCTTACTCGCCTGCCACCACAACGAAAATTCGTTCAGTCGTTCTAATGCGGTACGACGTACAGCTTCTACCCCGTCGTTAAACGCCAGTTCATGCAGGATTTCTTTATGTTCATTACTGGATTGATCCAGCTCTGCAATGGCTAACTGCCGGATTGAAGCATTCTCGTGTTGCCATTTTGGCTTAAACCAACGTTTAAAGATCATCATGTTTGAACCTTGCAATAGTTTCTGCAGCAATATCAACTGCTGACTGCGGGGCAGTCTGGGGCGCGGCCTGGAGAGTGGAAGGTGCCGCCTCGAGTTTTTGTTTCATTTCTGCTTTGGATTTCACCACCATCTGTCCATCGGTGCCGATAGTAAATGGTTCATCGCTACGCAGAATTTTGGCCTGATAGGCCATGACCAACTGCATGCTGTGTGCATGTTGCTGCTCGGAAAGTAAAGTGCCGTCGGCCCAGCGTTTGGTTGCAACCGCATCGACCAGGTTTTGATAGGTCTCCGCCGACATGGCGCTGACCAATGAATAAAAATCCATGATTACTTTCTCTTGTTCAGAACAATCCGTACCTTGGTAATCATGTACCAAGCGCAGCCCAACAGCATAGTGCCGTATACGAAATTCAGTTCCAAAGAGTCCGGTTCTGGTGTGCGATAGTAATACCAGATAAAACTACTGAGAAAAATCAACATCGCTAACATCGCGTGGTTGTTGAGACTATCACCCATTTTCTGCTTTTTTTCACGTTGTAACTTCTGCAATTCTTCGGCAGAAATTTCACCAAGCTGAGCGCTACAATGCATGCAGGCCGCGGCTTTATCAGATACTTGCTTTCGACAATAAGGACAGGAAATTATAGCCATCGATAGGACCTCTTTTTGCCTGCGCACTATAAAGGAAAAGTACCGCGTTGCAAACTGCCGTAGCCGTCTAATCAGCGATCACTGGATGGCAATTATAAAACAATTGCATCGTCGTTCATTTAAGGAATGCTTTTTTGAACGAAGGTTCAATGCCGCCTTCTATAACCTCGCAAACTGATGCAACAGCAAGAACGAGTACAGGATAAAAAATGGCACCTTAAGGTGCCATTCTGAGCGTGGATGATTTACAGCGCGTCGACCACGGCGCGGACCGCAACTAACATATCCTGGCCGAACTTCATTGATCTGACATCTGACCAACCAAACTGCACATCTGGCAAATTGGCATTGTCTTTAAATGGCATTTCTACGGTATAGGCCAAGCATTTAAATTGCTCAGCAACCCAAGTTGAAGCGATTGTCAGATTCGCTTGGCCGGGTGCATCGAGTTCATAACCAAATTTGGTTTGGAATTCTGGCGTGACTAATAACAACGTTTGTTTAAATGTCGTTTCAAGCGCCGCCATTTTTGCACTGTAAGATGGCACCCCTTCCGCTCCAGCGACAAAGTTGTAAGGCAGGTTTTCGTCGCCATGGATGTCTAAAAACAAATCGACGCCCACTTCGAGCATTTTTTGCCGTACCAGATACACTTCCGGACTTTTTTCCAGTGAAGGCGTCTGCCACTCACGATTTAAATTAACACCCGCGGCATTTGTTCTTAAATGACCACGGACGCTGCCATCCGGGTTCATGTTAGGTACGATGTAGAATACCGCTTTATCAAGTAATTCGCGGGCAACACCGTCGTCTTCATCCAGCAATCGGTCTAACAGACCTTCGACAAACCATTCAGCCATTGTTTCGCCAGGGTGCTGACGCGCGGTGATCCAAATTTTCTTTTTACCGGGCTCAAATTCACCAACCACCAGCAAACTCATATCCCGGCCGTCGAGTGTTTCACCCAGATCAACCAGTTGCACCCAATCGCTATTTTGCGATTGACCTAATAAATCCTGATGACGCTCGTAGCTGTATGGCGCGAAGTAAGCAAAATAACAAGATTGCGCTTCGGGATAATGATGAATTGTCAGTTCTTTACCATCAAATTCAGTCGGTACCCGGAACCAGGTTTCACGATCGTAGGAAGCAACGGCCTGATAATCTGTCCAACCGGCAGGATAGGCAGAAGTGCCAACATTGGTAATTTTGATGGTATGCGGTTCGAAGCTATTGCTATGTAACCGAAAATGGAACCACTGATAAAAATCAGAATTGTGGTCTTTGCGAATTGCCAGCTGAATATTGTCAATGCTGTCAGCCTGAATAACGTCAATATTACCGCTGTCAAAATTACTGGTAATTTTCATGTGCAAGGATCCCAAACAATTAAAAAAGCCGAGGGTAACACAATCCTTGTATGCTGAACACGTGGTCGATAATGCAACAGCAGCGTAATTCCGGCATTCCATCGCCGTATAAATAGAGAAAGCCGCAACAGCGGCTTTTTTTACGAAGGTCTTAGTTAACGAGCAAGTGGTAAGGTTGGATAAGCAATACCAGCCATTTCGTTCATGACCCGAATGACTTGTGTGCTGTAACCGAACTCGTTGTCATACCAAACGTACAACACACAACGATCACCATCAACAATCGTTGCTTGCGAATCAACCACACCGGCATAACGGGAGCCAACTAAATCGCTCGATACAATTTCGGTCGAATTGGTGTAATCAATCTGATCCTGCAATTCTGAGAAAAGCGATACTTTCTGCAAATATGCATTCAATTCATCGCGATTGGTCTCTTTATTCAGGTTCAATGACAAAATTGCCATCGATACGTTTGGCGTAGGTACCCGAATTGCATTCCCTGTTAACTTGCCTTTTAGCTCAGGCAAAGCTTTTGCGACTGCAGAAGCCGCGCCAGTAGAAGTGATGACCATATTTAACGGTGCTGCGCGACCACGTCGCTCAGCTGTATGGTAGTTATCAATCAAATTCTGGTCGTTTGTATATGAATGCACGGTTTCGACGTGGCCATTGCGAATACCAAATTCATCATTTAATGCTTTGAGTACCGGCGTAATGGCATTGGTAGTGCAGCTTGCAGCAGAGACAATTTGGTCATCGTTGCTGATCATTTTATGATTCACACCATAAACGATGTTTTTCACTTCACCTTTGGCAGGTGCTGTAAGTAATACCTTGGCTGCACCTTTGGCTTTAAAATGAATTGACAGCTCTTTGTCGTCTTTCCAAATACCTGTGTTATCAACAACTAATGCGTTATTGATACCATATTGCGTGTAATCAACTTCTTCCGGTGAATTGGCATAAATGACTTTGATAAAGGTACCGTTGGCTTTAATGCCGCCATTTTCCTGATCAACAGTAATGCTACCGTTAAATGGGCCGTGGATTGAGTCGCGACGTAGCAAACTGGCTCGTTTTTCCAAATCGCCTTTGCGACCGCCACGGACGACGACAGCGCGTAAACGAAGTTTCGCACTTGGACCTGCACGTTCGATCATCAACCGTGCTAACAATCGACCAATCCGGCCAAAACCATATAAAACGACGTCTGTTGGTACGATTTTGTCGTCGTGATCCAACAAATCAGATAATTCATGTTCTAAATATTGTTGCAGGCTTAAGCCATTGGCAGCGTTTTTGTAGGTATAAGCAAATGCAAGCTTACCAAGGTCAATCCGGCCAGGTGCCAGATTCAGCTGACTTATCACTTCCAGCACGGGGAAGCTTTCACGTAACCGCAATTTTTGCTGTTCAAAACGCTCAACGGTTTTATGCGCTTTGATGATATCGATAGTCGTGGCATTCACCAACGGCTTACCATAGACCACCAGTTCGACCGCTTTATTGCGGTATAAACGGCCAATGATCGGTTGCATGTTTTCAGCAATTTCCTGGCGTTCTTGCCAGCTGCGTTGATACTGTTCTTCGTGCGATAAGGTCATGAGATAGCCTTTTACGTCGTAAGTGAGTGTGGTGATTTGTAGGGTGCCTAGCGATAAGGCGACTTATTGTAATTGAATTGGTAATAATACAACAACAATTACAAAAGATTTTTTCCAGGAAATTGTTTATGCTCCTCATAGCTAATTTGGAGAGTACTAATGAAAATAGTTTGGTTAAGTTTATCCCTGCTGCTGTTGGCGGGTTGTGAACCTGAACAACAGACTGTCGCGCAGATCTGTAAAGATACACCTGGCGTCTGTACTGATTTAAATGAAGATTCACATTGTAATGTGCAAAGGCGGGACGTCATTATCGATCGCGTTGCGGAAAGCAAATTGCCGTCTGACAAAAACAAATACAAACTATTGATTGCATTTGAAAAATATTCAAAATGTATCGAACTCGCCTCAGGGATTGAGCATATTAAACTGAAAGAAAAAACCACGTCCCGGGTCAATGGTTTTTTAACCAGTTTACGTGAGATTAAGCGGTTAACTGAAGAAACGGTGAGTTCGGATGATCCAAATTTGCTGCAATATCACTGGTCACGTCATCAAAGCCAATCGCATCTGGACAAATTTTTAGTCGCGGAAAAAAACAAACAGCTAGAAACGCCAGAGTTGCAAATTGCACTTGCTAGTTATTACATGAAACGTGATGCGAAAAAAACGATTGATATTTTGCATCATGCACTGAGTTTGTATCCGGCTGATGCAGAGATTGATCCAGAAATTTATACCGCACTAACCACTATTTATTACAAACAACGCAACTACCAACTTTCAATGCTCTGGGCTTTAGTTGCTGAAGATGCAGGGATCGAGCGGATTGAGTTTTCAAGAATTAAGACTGAACTCAAAGATCTGAAAATTGATACTGACCCGATCGAGTCATTGGCAGATGACACCATTGACAGTATTAAAGCGGGTCAATTTAAAGTACCGGTTTTTACCAAATAATAGCGATGAAACCCAGCGCCGGTTATGGCGCTTGGGTAAATTGAAGCGAGACTGAATTCACACAATACCGCTGCCCTTCTGGCATTGGACCATCGTCAAACACATGCCCCAGATGCGAATCACAATGCGCACACACTATCTCAGTGCGACGCATACCGTGACTATTATCTGGCTGGTATTTCACCTGCCCTTTGATTGAACGACTAAAAGACGGCCAACCACAGCCCGAGTCAAACTTTGCAGCTGATTCAAACAGTGGCGCGTCGCAGCACACACAATGATAAAAACCAGTAGCTTCGTTGTGCAATAATGTGCCACTAAAAGGACGCTCAGTACCTTTTTCGCGCGTCACCCGAAACTGCTCTGATGTTAAACGCTCACGCCATTGTTGTTCAGTCAGTTTCATCATCACTCCGGTATCGGTAAGTAACCTGTTATTTCACTTTCACCATGCTTCGTGCGGGTGAACTCCAGTCGACATGAAATGTTTTACCTTTGCTTTTATCCGTGCGCTCAAAAGTATGAGCGCCAAAATAATCGCGCTGGCCTTGCAATAAATTTGCTGGCAGCACTGCGGTCCGGTAAGAATCGTAGTAACTCAATGCTGAACTTAAAGCTGCAACTGGCACACCCAGCAAAGTCGCATCAGCCACTGAACGGCGCCAGTTCATTTGGTAAATTGAAATTTGTTTGGCAAAAAACGGATCTACCAGCAGATTCGCTAAATCATCGTTGCGCTCGTAAGCATCAGTGATTGATTGCAAAAACACCGCCCGGATAATACAGCCGGCACGCCATATTTTAGCAATTTCAGCAAAATTTAATTGCCAGCCGTGCTCTACACCGGCCGTTTTCATCAAATCAAAGCCCTGAGCATAGACGCATATTTTTGCGCAGTACAACGCATCATGCAGTTGTTTAATGACTTGTTCGCGTTTGGCTTCGGTTGGTTTTTCCTGAACAGGACCTGCCAATAACGTGGAAGCCGCAACGCGCTGATCTTTTAACGTGGAAATAGAGCGGGCGAATACAGCTTCTGCGATAGTTGGTGATGGGCAACCCAGTTCGAGACTACTGACAGCAGTCCATAAACCAGTCCCCTTTTGGCCGGCTTTATCCAGAATGACATCCACCAGCGGTAAGCCCGTTTCTGAATCTTTAGTCGCCAATACTTCAGCACTGATTTCCATCAGATAACTGTTAAGGATCCCTTGATTCCACTCTTTGAAGACGGCTGCCACTTGCATCGCCGTCATGCCAAGTGCGTCACGCATCACTTGATACGCCTCGCAAATCAACTGCATATCGGCGTATTCAATGCCATTGTGGACCATTTTCACATAATGACCTGAACCACCAGGGCCAATATAAGTGGCACAAGGATCGCCTTCTTTGACTGGATTACCTGGCTCAAATCGTTCAATCGGCCGGCCGGTCACCGGATCTACTTTCGCAGCTATCGCGCGCCACACCGGTTCAATCCGGGTCCAGGCGTACGGGTCGCCACTTGGCATCAGTGACGGGCCAAATCGGGCACCCACTTCACCGCCCGATACGGCAGTACTGAAGAATATAAATTTACCTTCATAGTCTTTTTCACGCCGAACGGTGTCAGTCCACAGGCTATTGCCGGTGTCGACAATAATATCGTCGGCTTTAATACCAGCATCAATCAGTTTGGAACAGACGTCATCAACCGGACGACCGGCTGGAACTGACAGAATAATTAAATGAGGTGAGGATAGTTTGGCGAGTAACTCGGTGTATGAACTACAGGCAATCACCCGGCCCGCTTTACCACCATTTTCAGCCTGGTCTTGCTGGATGACTGACTCGAGTTTTTTATGATCCAGATCGAAAGCCGCTACGCGGTAGCCATTGTCGGCTAGATTGAGAATTAAGTTTTTCCCCATCACCCCCGCACCAACAAAACCAATATCACACTGCACTGTTAGATCTGTCATTCAAGCTTTCTCCGAAACACCGGTACGGCAAAATGCCGGTGATTATACTGGAAAATAGTCAGCGAAGGCAGCTTTGACGGCAAAAGAAGTGACTGTTCATACCAATGTTGAAAAACAACTCTACTGCCTGGTTAAAATGCGCACAACACGATTGCTACTGGAATACTGCTGCCGAAGGCCTAATAAGCCCCCTGCTCCAACCAAATAGATAACGAACAAGGCAACTGATGGTAACTTTGACTACTGCCATTGAGCACCGAAGTTAAACCTTGTTCGATGGCGGTATCCATTACACATTGCCACTGACTTGATGGCAAAGTCACATCGATCGCAGTACCGCCAGCATTAATACTCACCATCAGCTGATGATGGGTACTGGTATTTCGAATAATAAAAATACAATGACTGACCGAGGTATCATGCCAATCAGCTTCTGACTTGACGGCGCCGCTTGGTAAATACCATTCAATTTGATGTTTATCGCCATGGCTAAGATATTGATCGTCTAATAAAGACAGCTGCTGTAGACAACTGTATTGCTTGCGCAATTGGATCATTTGTTTAACGAAGTTTAAAAATTGAGTCGAATGATAATCGAGCTGCCAATTGAGCCAACTAAGCTCATTGTCCTGGCAATAGGCGTTGTTATTGCCCTGTTGGGTTTGGCTTAGTTCGTCGCCACCTAACCAATGCACCATGCCCTGACTCAACATCAGGCAGGCTACCAGATTTCGTTTGTGTAAGAATCTTTTTTCCAGGATTTCAGCAGCGCTGGTTGGCCCTTCAACACCATAATTCACCGATAAATTATGGCCATGACCATCGCGATTTTGCTCGCCATTCAGCCAATTATGCTTTTGCTGGTAGCTGACTGCGTCATGTAACGTAAAACCATCGTGATAGGTCAGGTAATTGACCGAGCAACAGGCCGGTTTATGATGTTTTTGAAATATATCGCGCGAGCCCAATAAACGCGTAGTGAATTCGCTGAGTGTACCAACATCGCCGCGCCAAAAACTGCGCATTGAGTCGCGGCATTTATCATTCAGTTCAGACCACTGCGCCGGAAACTGTCCCAACTGATAGCCGTAAGGACCCACATCCCACGGCTCTGCAATGAGTTTCACCGTCGACAGAATCGGATCCTGCGCCACAATCTGTAAAAAAGTCGCGTAAGGATTAAATCTTTTATGTTCGCGCGCCAGCGTGACCGCAAGATCAAACCGAAATCCATCAACCTGCATTTCAGTGACCCAATAGCGCAGCGCATCAAGCACCAGCTTTTGTGTCGTGGGTTGCGCAACATTCATCGTGTTGCCACAGCCACTGTAATTGGTGTAATGCTGAAAATCGGTTAAATCTGCATGATTTTCAAATAAGTAATAATGACGATTGGCTAAGCCGCGAAAACTTAAGTAATAACCTTCTGCTTCTGCACTGTGATTAAATACCACATCAAGGATCACTTCCAGCCCGTGTTGATGATAGGTGCGTACCAACTGTTTAAATTCCTGCACCGCATCTTCCACTTGATAACGTGGATCGGGTGCAAAAAAATTCACCGGATTGTAACCCCAATAATTACTGAGCTTTAGTTTCTCAAGCCTGGGTTCACTCATAAAAGCTGCGACCGGCAACAGCTGCACTGTGGTAATACCCAATTCAAGCAGATGTTGTACAACCGAAGGATGCGCCATGCCCAGATAAGTGCCGCGCTGCTCTATCGGTACTTCCGGATGCAACGCCGTCATCCCTTTGACGTGCGCTTCATAAATAATTGTTTTTTCCCGCGCTATCTGCGGTTTGACCGTCCCTTGCCAATCAAAGACCGCTGACTTGAGCACGCCTTTCGCCATCATGTAATGACTACGGCTTTGATAAAGTCGTTCGTTAAACACTTGTGCCCGATTTAACTGCCGGCAATAAGGGTCAATCAATAACCGGTCAGGATCGAAAACCAGCCCCTGCTCAGGTTGCATCGGCCCCTCTGCTTTGAGTCCATACAAGGTGCCACCTGCAATGCCTTCAACAAGAACGTGCCAGACTTCTCCGGTTCGGCCAATAAACGGCAACTCCATCAACAGCTCTTCGGTATCCGGGCAATAAAGACATAACCACAACTTCGTTGCGTCGGGTGCGAATACCGCAAAATTCCAGCATTGCTCCCGAAGTCGCTGTGGTCCCAATGGCATTGGCGAACCAACATCGGTTAGATAGCTAATACTGCCGACCGACGAACTTTCGCCTGTCGTAGCAGGATCAGAGTTGAAAGTTGGAACTGTCGTCATGCCATCGAACGCCTTCTAAGGTATATCGTTGATAATGGTGGTAAATCCAGCAGCAAACACCAGCCGCCTTGAGCGCTATTTTGCTCTGCTGCCATTGCCATTCCCAAATCAAAATTGCTGCCCCAATAATAGCTGCTGTCGGTATTGAGGATGATTTCGTAATCGCCCGCTTCTTCAACGGGCAATAGAAATGCAGTGCGTGCCACTGGCGTAAAATTACTTACCACATACAAGGCCTGGCGTTGTTGATCGTAACGCTTGAATGACAAAGTACTGTGATCAGCATCCTGATGATCAATCCAACTGAAACCAGCTGGGTCATGATCCAACTGATGTAATGGCGTACAGTTGCGATAGGTATGATTTAAGTCGCGAAACAACTGCTGCATGCCGCGGTGTTTTTCAAAATCCAGTAAAAACCAAGGCAAGGCATGATTGTGATTCCACTCAGTACCCTGCGCAAACTCGTTGCCCATGAAATTCAGCTTCTTACCTGGGTGAGCGAACATAAAACCGTAATAAGCGCGTAAGTTTGCAGCTTGTTGCCATTCATCACCTGGCATTTTGTTCAGAATACTGCCTTTACCATGCACCACTTCATCGTGTGACAACGGCAGAATAAAATTCTCATTGAAGGCATACACCATTGAGAACGTCAGATCATTGTGGTGGAACTTACGGTAGGCCGGATCTTTGCTGAAATACCGCAGGCTATCGTTCATCCAGCCCATGTTCCATTTAAATCCAAATCCAAGACCACCGGCATCAATAGGTCGGCTGACGCCATTAAATGATGTCGATTCTTCTGCAATCATCATCGCTTTCGGGAACTGTGCGTACACTTCCTGATTTAGCCATTTCAATAAGCTAATGGCTTCATAATTGTGGTTTCCACCGTCGACATTTGGTACCCATTCGCCATGCTCTCGCGAATAATCCAGATACAACATGGACGCAACGGCATCAACCCGAAGACCGTCAATATGGAAATGGTCCAGCCAAAACAAAGCACTCGCCACTAAAAATTGGCGGACGTAATCTTTGCCGTAGTCGTAAATACAGGAGTTCCAATCCGGGTGCCAGCCGCGGCGTGGATCGGCATATTCATACAAATGGCTGCCATCAAAGCGCGCCAGACCGTGGCCATCTTCCGGAAAATGCGCCGGCACCCAGTCTAAAATCACCCCTATACCAGCCTGATGGCAGGCATCGACAAAACCTTTAAATTGATCAGGTGTACCGTAACGCGAAGTCGCCGCAAACATGCCGAGTGGCTGATAGCCCCAAGAGCCACTGTAAGGGTGTTCCATGACAGGCAACAGTTCGATATGGGTGTAACCCATATCTTTAATATAAGGGATTAATTGTTCGGCAAGTTCCGGATAACTTAATGGAGAACCATCGGCATGCGTGCGCCAGCAGCCAGCATGTAACTCGTAAATACTCATTGGGCTATGATAAGGATTATGGACCCGTTGCGACCAAGCGCTGTCTTGCCATTGGTATTTACTGTGATCAAACACTAAAGATGCATGTGACGGAAACTGTTCTGCGGCAAAAGCCAATGGGTCGGATTTATGAGGCAGTAAATGTCCAGAGGCATCTTTAATTTCGAATTTATAACGCACACCAGGGGCAATTTGCGGCACCACTAATACCCAATGGCCGCATTCGGTTCGCTCCATCGGATGGCAACGACCATCCCATTCATTCATGTCACCAATTAAGCTGACACTACTGGCATGAGGTGCATAAACAGCAAAACGCGTCGCTTTAAGATCTGTTTTACCGACCTTCAGCGTCACAACTTGCGCGCCTAATTGCTGATAGAGATTTTCTGGACGGACGTTAACATAGTGCACAGCATAAAAAGCTTCATCTTTGAACAGATAAGGGTCAATCAATTCGTATTGATAGTTACCGTGATTCACTTGCAGTTTATAAGCATCACTTTTGCGCTTGCGCGGTAAATGGAGTTCAAAAATACCAGCGATTTCCGGATGGGCGGTCATGGTGCCCATACTGAGATCATCAGCAAAGTTAAACACTTCAACCGCTGTCGCTTTTGGCAGATAAACGCGGATCAATAATCCTTTATCGGCTTTTTGCCAGCCTAACCAGGCAAACGGATGGGCACAACGGACTTCAGGCAATAGC
>JAHJNE010000435.1 GCA_018820995.1 Gammaproteobacteria bacterium
TTAACTGGGTTTTTGCGCCGACGGTAGCTGTTGCGCGGGATGATCGTTGGGGTCGCAGTTATGAAAGTTATTCGGAGGACCCAACCATAGTGCAGCAGCTGGGAGCTGCCTTGGTACGCGGTCTTCAGGGCACTGCCGGGCCGTCGATGCTGGCACCGGGTCAGGTGGTGGCGACCGCCAAACACTATTTGGGGGATGGCGGCACCGATCAGGGCAAAGATCAGGGCAATAACTTGTTATCTGAAGCTGAGTTGGTGAAATGGCACGCCAAAGGGTATTTCAGCACACTGCAGGCCGGTGTGCAGACGGTGATGGCATCCTTTAATAGCTGGCATGGCGAAAAAATGCATGGCAATCAGTATTTGCTGACGGACGTGCTGAAAGGTCGGCTGGGATTTGACGGCATTGTGGTAGGGGACTGGAACGGTCACGGCCAATTACCAGGCTGCAGTAATCACAATTGTGCGGCCGCTTTTAATGCCGGCGTTGATATTTTAATGGTGCCGGAAGATTGGAAATTGCTGTATCAGACGATGCTGGCGCAGGTTCAAAGTGGTGAGATCACGCAGGCCCGATTGGATGATGCGGTGAGCCGGATTTTGCGGGTGAAAATTCGCGCCGGTTTATTCGACCGTGGTGAACCAGCCGCCGCAGCTATCGCCGGACAGCAGCAAATGATTGGTCATGCCGAACATCAGGCTCTCGCAGCCCAAGCGGTGCGGGAATCGTTAGTACTGCTGAAAAATAATCAGCAGTTGCTGCCGTTGGCACCAAAACAGCGGGTGCTGGTGGCCGGTGACGGGGCTGATAACATCGGCAAACAAAGTGGCGGCTGGACGCTCAGCTGGCAGGGGACTGGTAACCAGAATAGCGACTTCCCGCATGGCCAATCAATTTATGCCGGTATTGCGCAGCAGGTGCAGGCCGCGGGTGGCGAAGTGAGTCTGGCAGTGGATGGTCGCTATCAGCAAAAACCTGATGTGGCTATCGTAGTGATTGGTGAAAACCCTTACGCTGAGTTTGATGGCGACCTGAAAAGTTTGGATTATCAAGCAGGTAAAAATACCGATCTGCAATTGCTAAAACAATTCAAAGCAGCGGGTATTCCGGTGGTGACGGTGTTTTTATCAGGCCGGCCGTTGTGGGTAAATCCTGAGCTAAATCAATCAGATGCTTTTGTTGCTGCTTGGTTGCCAGGAACAGCAGGTCAGGCGGTGGCTGAAGTGTTATTCCGCCAGGCCGATGGCAGTATTTTGTATGATTTTAAAGGCAAGCTGCCTTTTTCCTGGCCACAAAATGCCAACTCACTGCCACTGAATCAAGGGGATGTCGGGTACGACCCATTATTCGCGCTGGGTTATGGCTTGACCTACCGTGACCGATCGGAGCTGGCTGACAATTTGTCGGAACAAGCTGCTGCCATTCAACTGCAAAACGACAGCCTGAGTTTATTTGAACGCCGCGCGGCAGCAGGTTTTAGTCTGCAGCTGCAGGATGGCAGTGGTGCGACTGTGGTCAGTGGCAATAAAGCGCAAAGCCCGGATGGCAGCCTGAGTCTGACGGCAGTGAACTGGCAAAAACAAGAAGATGCATTACAACTGAGTTGGGCGGCAGCTTCGACCGCCAAAGTGGTGTTACAGGCGCAAACGCCGCTGGACGCCAGTGGTTATGGCCAGTTGGTGTTAGACGTCAAATTTAGTCAGCCGCCAACATCGCCTTTACTGCTGGGGTTAGGTTGTGCGTCGGGCTGTGGTGCCGAGTTAGATTTAACACCGGTTCTTGCCGGTAAAGCCAGTCAGCAGTTTCACAAACTGGTGCTTGATTTAAGCTGTTTTGCTACCAAAGGCGCGGCGCTAAATCACTTGACTCAACCTTTGATCCTGCACACGGCGGGCAATGCGGCGGGTTACCAACTGACCGTCTCGAATATCAGATACACCCCGGCGACTGCCACCGCCGATCTGGCCTGTGATACGGCGTTATAAGCTTGGCGGAGCTTAACGTAACGTCACGTCACTTAACTTAATTCGGCTTAACTCGGCTTGGCTCGGCGCAATGCAGTTGCATCGCGCCGCCAAGCTTGGACCGGCCATCTTAGACCTACGATAGATGCTAAATGGCTGGTTTAACCGGACTGAGGGTCAAGTCAACAATCACCGGATCATGATCAGACGGATATAATCCCTGATCACGGCGTTGTTCAATCCAATGTTTTTGCACCTGCAGTGGCCCGCGTACAAATACAAAA
>JAHJNE010000436.1 GCA_018820995.1 Gammaproteobacteria bacterium
CGTTATGCTGGGCCAGCTAAGGCGTATTGTACAGGACGTTGCGCAAGAACCTTCACTGGCCAGTGCTTTGGCCGGTTTGGTTTCAAACGTTAAAAATGCGCTGAAAACCGAATGTTGTTCGGTTTATCTGGCCGACTATCAACAACAACAGTTTATGCTGATGGCCACAGACGGTCTGAATCCGGATGCGATCGGTAAAGTAGCTATTGGTTTTTCTGAAGGTCTGATTGGCTGGGTTGGTCAACGTGAAGAGCCAATCAATTTAGCCGCCGCTCACTTACATCCCAGATTTAAAGTCACCCCCGAAGTCAGTGAAGATTGTTTTTCCGCATTTTTAGGTTGCCCGATTATTCATCATCGCAAAGTGCTTGGTGTGCTGACGATTCAGCAATCGGCACAGCGCGTATTCAGCGAAGATGAAGAGTCATTTTTAGTGACTTTAGGCGTGCAGCTCGCTTCGGTGCTGGTTAACGCCGAGATGCGCGAGCAGGCCAGTCAAAGCTCACCCAAACATATTCATATCGGACAGTTACAAGGTTTGATTGGCGCGCCTGGAATTGCGATTGGGCAAGGGTTTGTGCTGCAGCCCGCCAGCGATTTTGATGCTATCTCATTGCAAAAATCTGATGATCCCGAACGAGAATTATCGCGATTTTATCGAGCAGTCAAAGTTACCAAAGCCGAGTTTAACCGGCTAGCTGAACGCATGTCAGGGCATTTGCCACCTGATGCGTTGGCTATTTTTGATGTTTATCACCAGTTATTAGATGCCGCCAGTCTAGGTAACGAGATTGAAGCGCAGATTGCTGAAGGCTGGTGTGCAAAAAGCTCACTCAAACGGGTCGTGGAGAAGTTTGCCCGCCAGTTTGATGATATGGACGATGCTTATTTGCGTGAGCGCGGAACTGATATTCGTGATTTAGGCCAGCGGGTGTTAAACCATTTGTTGGACACTGAGCAGCGACATCACAAGCTACCAGAGCATGTTGTTTTGGTGGCGGAAAACGTGACTGCCACGATGCTCGCGGAAATTCCAAGACCGCAGCTGGTTGCGATCGTCTCACTCAAAGGTTCTGTGAATTCCCATGCTGCTATTATGGCGCGGGCGCTTGGCATCCCCGCAGTGATGGGGGTCGATGAATTACCCTTGATGCAATGGCAAAGCCAGCAACTTATTGTTGATGGTTACCAGGGGCATATTCTGGTGTCGCCCGCTGAAGCGATTTGTCATGAATATCGCCAGTTAATGAATAAAGACGCTGAGCTGACTGCGCGGTATCAGGCCGAGTTACATCTGCCAGGGCAAAGTGCTTGTGGCGCCAGATTTAATTTGATGGTCAATTCAGGACTAGCGATTGAAATTGAAACCTCACAATCAGAATTTACCGACGGTGTAGGCTTATACCGCACTGAGTTTCCATTTATTATTCGTAGTCGTTTTCCAACTGAACAAGAGCAAATCGAACTCTACCAAAAAGTGCTGAACGGTTACCCGGAAAAACCTGTGGTGATGCGTACTTTAGATGTCGGTGGCGATAAACCGCTGCCTTATTTCCCGATTATTGAAGAGAACCCATTTCTAGGCTGGCGCGGCATTCGGTTAACCCTCGATCACCCGGAAATTTTCCTGGTGCAAATCCGTGCCATGCTCAAGGCCAATATCGGCAATGGCAATCTGCATATTTTGTTGCCGATGATTTCCGATTTAGCTGAAGTCGACGAATCGCTGCGCTTGATTAAGCAAGCTTGGTTTGAAGTGGATGATGAGGTAAATCAGCAAGTCGTGGTGCCGAAACCTAAAGTTGGGGTGATGATTGAAGTGCCTTCGATCATGTATCAGTTGCCAGAATTAGCCCGCAAGGTCGACTTTTGTTCTGTTGGAACAAACGATCTCACCCAATATTTGCTGGCCGTTGATCGCAACAATCCGCGAGTCGGTAATTTGTATGATGCATTACACCCTTCCGTGTTACGGGCTTTACATCAACTCGGTCAACAAACCTATGGCTTGCAATTCCCAACCAGTATTTGTGGAGAATTGGCAGGCGAACCTGTTGGGGTACTGATCCTTGCCGCCATGGGCTTTAACCGCTTTAGTATGAACCATCGAAACCTGGCGAAAATCAAATGGTTACTACGACGTATTGATTTATCTGAACTCAAATTATTACTGCCGGAAATTTTGGCATGTCAGTCGCCGAAACAAGTGCGCTTGCAAGTACAACGTTTCCTTGATCAAAAACAATTACTGAATCAGCTACGAGCCTGATAGGTTGCAATTACTTTGCCGTGCTTATTGCACTGCTTTGTAACTTGAAAATGTCCGCTGCAGTGGTATTCTGCCACCGTTAAAAACCATTCACCGACACAAGGGTAGTGCATGTCCGCCAGCTATATCGTATTCCCGCAAATAGACCCCGTTATTTTCAGTGTAGGCCCACTCAGCGTACGCTGGTATGGCTTGATGTATCTGATTGCTTTTCTAATGGCCAATTTTATTGCCAATCGCGCTGCCGATAAGCCAAATTCCGGCTGGACCCGCGAGCAGGTCAGTGATTTGATGTTTTTTGGGTTTTTAGGCGTAGTACTGGGGGGCCGCATTGGCTACGTTTTGTTTTACCAGTTTGGGTTGTTTTTGGACAATCCTATGTACTTGTTTCGAATTTGGGAAGGTGGGATGTCTTTCCACGGTGGTGTCTTGGGTGTGATGACGGCGATGCTTTATTTTGCCTGGCGTACTCAAAAGAACTATCTGCAACTCGGTGATTTTGTGGTGATGTTATTACCGCTTGGTTTAGGCGCAGGTCGGATCGGTAATTTTATTAATGGCGAATTATGGGGGCGGACTACCGATGTCCCTTGGGCGGTGTTGTTTCCTGGCGCGGGCTTATTACCGCGACATCCGTCACAGTTATACGAATTTGCCTTGGAAGGTTTATTACTGTTTGTGTTGTTGTTGTGGTACCGCGCAAAACAACCACCGGCAGGTAATGTCGGTGGGCTATTCCTGGCCGGTTATGGTTGTTTCCGCTTTTTTGTTGAGTTTTATCGTGAACCTGACGCGCACCTTGGCGTGTTATCGCTTGGCATGTCGATGGGACAATGGTTATGTCTACCGATGATTATCGCCGGCGTAGGTCTGATTTGCTGGGGATATCTGCGTAAGAAGCGGGGGGCCTTAGTTTGAAACAATATCTTGATTTAATGCGCCACGTGTTGGCAGAAGGCCACCAGAAAACGGACCGTACGGGCACCGGTACAATCAGTGTGTTTGGTTACCAAATGCGCTTTGATCTAAGCCAGGGGTTTCCACTGGTCACCACCAAAAAGTGTCATTTAAAATCGATCATTCATGAGTTGTTATGGTTTTTACAAGGCGACACCAATATCGCTTATCTGAAAGCCAATGGCGTGTCTATTTGGGATGAATGGGCAACCGATGATGGGGACTTAGGACCTGTGTACGGAGCGCAGTGGCGCAGCTGGCAAACGCCCGACGGGCAGATGATTGACCAAATCAGTCAGTTGATTGCCGACATTAAGCGTACGCCAGACTCGCGGCGCTTAATTGTCAGCGGCTGGAATCCGGCCGTATTGCCAGACACCCGAATGTCACCTAAAGAAAATGCCGCTGCCGGACGTCAGGCTTTGCCGCCTTGCCACACGTTATTTCAGTTTTATGTCAATGATGGCAAATTGTCGTGCCAGCTTTATCAGCGCAGTGCAGATATTTTATTGGGAGTTCCCTTTAATATCGCCAGTTATGCCTTGTTGACGATGATGGTGGCACAAGTCTGTGATTTAACGCCGGGTGATTTTGTACATACCTTTGGTGATGCTCATTTGTATTTGAATCATCTGGAACAGGTTAAGTTACAGCTGAGCCGCGAACCTTATCCTATGCCGCAGATGAAACTAAATCCGGATGTGAAAGATATCTTTGGATTTCAATTTAGTGATTTTGAGTTGCAAAATTATCAGTCGCATCCAGCGATTAAAGCGCCGATTGCCATTTAGTAGGCTGGTCGCAGTGTCGCTAAAGCTGATGTTTCTTAAATTTGTCACAGTCCAGTGTCACAACTGTCACAGATCGCGATGATAATAGCTTTACCGGACACAGCGATGTGAAAGGTAACATTCCTGCGATACCCTGTTTGTCTTGTTTTTTAACCGGCTGATTTCAGCCGGTTTTTTTATTCCTTTTTGCTAACAATCACCATACAAAATGAACATCATGAAACTTAATATGTCACTGCATTTCTTGTGACCAGCATGGTTGAAATTTCGAAGCTGGTAAGTTGATTTTGGTGATTAATTGTCGTGTAACTCGCTGTATTGACAACTTTCTGCAATTTATTTTTGCGGGCTTTAAACCATGCCGCTATGGTGTACGACAAACCTTTCACATCAATGATAAATCCGGAAGATGAGATCGAATGCAGGAACAGCTTGAAGGTTGGATACAGCAGGCTAAAAATGGTGATCAGAAATCTTTTTATTTGATTTATCATCAATTTAAAGGAAGGGTGTTTGCAGTTTGCTTGCGATTGCTGGCCGATAGATCACAAGCTGAAGATGCATGTCAGGAAGCTTTTGTCAGAATTTGGCAGCAGTTGCCTGGTTTTCGGGGTGATAGTGCGTTTTCGACCTGGCTGCATACGATTGCCAGTCGCGCAGCAGTGGATTTGTTCCGCAAGAATAAAGTATCGCGATTGACGTTAGATGTGGAGATCCCGGACTTATCTTTTGAGCAGGAGCATGCTGATCCACAGTTGGAACAAGCAATTTTGCGGTTGCCCGATCAAGCGAGGGCGGTGTTTGTGCTGTTCGCATTAGAAGGTTATCAACACCTTGAAATTGCGGAGCTTTTAGGAATTGCCGAGGGCACCAGCAAAGCACAATATCATCGTGCTCGTCAGCTATTAAGAGGTTGGTTAGATGAAAACTGAACAAGAGTTACAGCAGCAGATCGACAAACTGCCAGCAGAAATCGCACCATCACGCGATTTATGGCCAGAACTTGCAGCCAGATTGGCACAGACGCCACAGCAAGCAGTTGAAAACACTCTGATATCGGAAACAACGATCACTGCAACACAAACTACACGGCAAGTAAAAACGGTGTCGTCTCTAAAAAACCAATCAGGGTGGTGGTTAGCCGCAGCTGCGACTGCGTTGCTGACCCTATGGGGACCTTGGCAGCAGTCTGACTTGCAGCCAGATATTGCACAAAACGACGGTGCAGAAATAGGTGAGTTTGACACCACTTCATTCGACAGTGCTTTTCGCAGTCAGATACAGCCTGGTCGCGTGCAAGCTACAAGTAAAACCCAGTGGCGACTGAGTAGCGATTTTGAACAACAACGCGCTTTGCAATTGGCGCAAATCAGACAAGTTCCTGAAATTTATCAAGACTGGAAACAACAACTGCAAATCTGGCAACAGGCAACGAGTTTGGTGCTACTTGCTTTGCAATATCAACCAGATGAACCTGGTTTGTTGCGGCAACTGGCTCATTTACAGAAACAAGAATTAGCATATTTACAAAAAGTGGTCCTTGCGGATCGGA
>JAHJNE010000437.1 GCA_018820995.1 Gammaproteobacteria bacterium
CGCTACGGTCAAATTCACCACAACGCCAGCGTAACATAATGAAAAATATGCCAATAAACAAAGATGCAAAAATAAATTAAAAATATTTACTTTCACCGTTTGATTATGTTAATTTTACGTACTCGTTTTGCTTGCAGCACACAGCACGGAACTGGCTTCAACCGCAAACGAGCAACACAATAAAATGGCAAGGCGAAAGTGGACAGAATCATCAATAGTCCCGACACCGCATTGCAACAGCAGCATTTCATCAACATACAAAAAGGAATTTGTTTATGTCTGCCCCATCGGCCTTACCAAAGATCTATTCCTGGCCCACCCAATTCACCCTATTTATGCTAATGCTGCTGGCGATCCATCTGGCCTATACCTATCAAGTCGACCAGCACTGGGTGATGATGACTGAATTTACCCACCCCGCTTTTAATACCACTTCCGATGAGCAAAAGCTGATCTGGGCTGAAGAATATACTCAGAAATCATTTTTATTCTTATTTGTTAAAGGCCAATTAAGCTTGATGATAAGTGCTTTACTGGACTTGCTAGCAATACTCGCAATTAGTTTTGGCATTCGTTTGTTAGTGACCATGCAAATCAGCACATCGATACTGCTCAGCAGTGCCTTTTTAGTGTTATTACCAACCACCTTATATCAAGGCGTGATCACCACACAATTATTGTTGGCTGAGCAAAAAGTACAACAAGATCTGGCAGCACTGAACCCATGGTCGCTGAATGAGCTTTATTTACACTTACATCTGCATCACCCACTGTACTTTCTGGTCAATCAGATCAGTGTGCAATTGCTCCTTGGTATGCTGCTGGTGGTGCTGTGTTTGCGTCGTTACACCCAGTTAAGTGGCTTGCAAGCTTTGTTGCTTGGGTGTTTACCTGCGACATTGCTGCTGAGCGTTAAATTCCTGTTGCAACCTTAATTGAGGCCATTGATGACAATCCGGACAATAGTGTTGGTTGTAGGCTTGGCAGGAGTCGGCGCTTTAGTGGTACAAAAACTACAACAAACCTCCTTTAACCAGGCCAATAAAGTATTTGTTAGCAAAGCACATTATGCCGATGTCAAAGCTGCGCTTTTTGTCAGCGGCACCGTCAGTTATGCCACCCAAGCCCGGCTCTCCGCCGAAGTGGTGGCAAAAGTAACCGACATTTTGGTGCAGGAAGGTGAGCAGGTTGCTGCGGGACAAGTGTTGCTGCAACTTGATGATACCGAAATCAATAAAGAAATTGAGCAAGCTGGCTTTGTGGTTGAGCGTGCAAAAATTGACGAGCGTACGGCCAGACGCCAGCTCGACAATAAACAGCTGAATTATTCCCGTTTACAGCAACTCTCGGCCCAACGTTTTGTGCAAAAGTTTGAGTTGGATCAAGCCAAAGTTGAGCTTGATTTGGCTGCTATCGCCGTTGATGCCGCGGTGAATGAGTTACGCCAGCGCCAGACTGAATTGTCGCTTTCGCAAAGCAAAGCGGCGAAAACCAGTATCAGAGCCCCGATATCCGGCGTGGTGATGAGTATCCCGATTAAAAAAGGCGAAACTGCCGTGGCCAGCGCCCATAGTATTTCCGGCTCAGAATTGTTGTTTCTCGCAGATCCACAAAGTTATCAGGTCGAAGCTTTTATCAGTGAGTTTGATTTAGCCCGAGTGGCCCTGCACCAACCAGTTAAAGTAGTCCTTCGCAGTGAGCCTGGGCTGGCGATGACCGGTAAAATCATTAAGGTCGGCGCCGTGCTGCAACAAAATAACGAGCAGCAGAACCTCAATGGCGTCCAGGTGTTAATCAGTTTTGATAATCAAGCCAAACAGCTGATTGCCGGAATGAACTGTGACATTGAAATATTTCAATCGGAACAAACCGCAACCTTGTCAGTGCCTGTTTCAGCCATTTATAGCGTGCAGAAAAAATCAGATCTGCGTTATGTCAAAGGGGCGTTGACCGAGCACTTTGTCTATGTGCTGGTCGATGAAACCATTGAGCAACGCGCGGTAGAACTTGGGTTGGCCGATGGTGAGCGCCAGGAAATCCGCAAAGGCCTGCAAAATAACGATCGGGTCGTCAGTGGCCCGGCCGCTTTGTTGCCTGAATTAAAAACCGGCAGCACACTCAGCGCGTTGCAGCGTGAATTGGTTGAGATTTAACGTGACAGCTCAAGCAAAGTTTTATTATCTGCACAACCATTTGCGCAGCTGCCTGAATGAACTTCGTAGTCACGCGCTGCGCAGTATGCTGACGACTCTGGGCATTGTTATCGCCGTGGCGGGTGTGATCAGTATTGTCGCGATCACCGAAGGCATGAATCATAGTCTGGTGAAGAACTTTAGCCAGTTAGGCACCGAAACCATGATGGTGCGGCAGAATATTTTCAAGGCGATGAATAATGATGTGCTGCAACCCATGACAGAGCGGGAATGGTTTGCACTGCAAAACTTGCAAACTGGCATTTCCGCCGTTGCCGCTTTTAGCAGAGTTGAGCTACCGGGTACCGGCGTGTCAGGAGTGCGGATCAGTTATGCCGGCCGTAGTCAAATTGGCCGCTTGCTCGCAACCTCAGCCAACTTACCGCAAATGACCGGGCGTTATCCAATTGACGGCCGTTATTTTGCCGACAGCGATTCCGACGCCAGACGGCGGGTTTGTTTGGTTAGCGAAGAACTCGCTGCCACCTTAAATTTGCAACTAGGCGCCAACAAGCCATTGCTGCAAATAGGCAACTTTCAGCTGCAGGTGATTGGGATTATGCCAGGCGGCAACCGTGATATTCTGGGCACCAGTGCCGACGTCTATTTGCCGTTAGGTTTTGCCATGCAGCTGAATCCAAAAGACATTGCACTTGAGTTTGGTTTTCGCAGTCTGGACGAGAGCAATACCGAGCACATCAAACGTCAGGTGAATCAATTATTGCGCCAGATCCAAGGTACCCGGCCGAACGAAACCGCCAATTTTGTAATTGAAAATGCTACTGAATTAAAACAATTCCAAACCGACACCTTAGGCACCATTCGTACTGTTTTATTGCTGGTGATAGCTATCTCACTGATTGTTGGTTGTATTGGCATTATGAACGTGATGCTGGCATCGGTCAGCGAACGCACCCGCGAAATTGGCCTATTACGGGCGATCGGTGCCAGTCAAAGTTATATTCAATCGCTGGTACTCACTGAAGCCGCAATTCTGACCACGGTCGGCGCTCTGGCTGGCATCTTATTGGGGTTAGGTATTGCCACCATCATCGCGGCCGGCATCCCACAAATCGAGCAGGTCATTTTGCCACCGGCAGCCGTTGTCCTGACCGTCTGTTGCGCTATCTTGGTCGGCATTGCCTGTGGCGCGCTCCCTGCAAGAAAAGCCGCGTTATTGTCGCCTATCACGGCACTGAACCTGGAATAACCCATGTTAGAACTGCATCAGATCAGCAAGCATTATCAACCAGGCGGACAATTGATTGAGGCGTTAAAACCCATCAGCCTGACGATTAAAGCCGGTGAATACCTCGCCATCACCGGGACGTCCGGTTCGGGCAAATCGACGCTGATGAATATATTGGGACTACTCGACTTACCCAGTCGGGGCGACTACCTGCTGGATGGTGTCGCCATCTCCAGCATGAACGATCAACAACTGTCACAGATCCGAAGCGAAAAAATTGGCTTTGTATTTCAGAGCTTTCATTTGCTGAACCACAAAACAGCACTTGAAAACGTGATGCTGCCACAAACTTTCGGCACTGTGCCATTGAGCGACATCCGCCAGCGGGCAACGCATCTACTGCAGCAAGTTGGTCTTGCCGAACGGATCCAACATAAACCTGCCGAATTATCGGGCGGTCAACGACAACGGGTAGCCATTGCCAGAGCTTTGATGAATCAACCAAAAGTGCTACTGGCAGATGAACCTACCGGCAACCTGGATAGCCAGACGACATTAGAAGTGATGGCATTACTGGAAGCATTAAATCAGCAAGGACAAACCTTGATTCTGGTGACGCATGAACCAGAAATTGCCCGTCGCGCACGCCGTTGTCTGGTGCTTCGCGACGGCGAAGTGGTCAGCGACCACCTGCAACGTTGTACTGACCCTACTCAGTTTTAATTTTCTGAACATCAGGTTTGAACAGTAGACTGATCTCAGCAACCACCTGTTGCCAGCCTTGGCCTAAGGTCTCGACCAATGCCGGATACCCTGCTTCAGGTTGCGCCAACTGCACTGCAAACCGCTGTTGTATAGTTTGTTCACCGTTGAGCACACTCACTTTACCGCTAATCAGGATTTGTCCTTGCTCGGTGCCATGGAACTGTTCCACTTGCACTAACAGCCGTTGTTGTGGCCCCAGCGGAGCGCGATCAGTAACCCGATGGTTGGGCAACGCTGCAGCCAGTTGTTGCTGTAACAGTCGGGTCAGCTGCTGATCCAAGGCTTCGGCCCACTGATGTTGTGTTGTTTTCACCAGCTGCACCGATGAGGTCTGTAAAATCAACGCATTGGTGTTGAGATAATTCGCTACCATCACCGGCTCGACCACAATCACCGGCGCATCGATTGCCACAGCAGATGCGACATTTGCTTGCTGTGGTAATTGATAAAAATTCAGTTCCTGCACTGAGCTACAACCGCTGGTCGTCACCAGTGCCAGAATCAAAATTGCAATGCTGCGCTTCATGGTTTTACTCCTTGTTGCGGTTCGGGATCGGTCTTTGGATCCGCGCCTAACACTAACGCGTTACTTTGTTGATTTAACATTTGCACCACAGGTTGTAAATCACGCAGCACTTTATCCATCGCTTGCAAATTACTGTTAATCCGTTCATACACCGGCGAGCCAGGGCTAAACCCGTTCAGCGTTTTACGCATCTCCAGCAAACTTTGTTGTAATTCAGCTGGCAGCGCTTGCGTAGAGTCTTTACCCACCAGTGCATCGAGACTTTTCACCAGTTGCTGGCTTTCTAACATCAACTGTCGTGTTTCATTTAAAGTGGCTGAACTGTCCGCCAGCACTTTTTCTACCGGCAGATTGTTAATTTTATCCAGGGCCTGCAATACTTTTTGCTCAATATGACCAAGCCCCGAGCGGGCTGTTGGCAAGAGTTTGTAGCCAGCAAACTGATCAAGCTCAGGCACAGTTAAAGCTGCTGTCTGCGCGGGTTCTGCCGGAGTTGCTATCGCCACCGCTTCGACTGCAGTTGCCGTTGCATCAGCAGTTGTATTTGTCTCAACAGTCGCATCCACAACGGCAGCAATCACGCTATCGGCGACCGCAGCATTGGCAGTCGGTGTCGTCGCATCAGCCACCACGTGCTCGGTGACGACGGCGACCGCCGCTGCAGTTGTCGGTGCTGGCATGGCGGCACCATCAACAATATTTAAGTCAATGTACAAACCACCGGTCAGCAAATTACCGGTTTTTAACACTGCGCGCAGACCTTGTTGTACCGCCTGCTCCAATTCAGTTTGCAGTTGAGGTAACGTCAGATTGTCGTACAGTCGACCCGCTTCAATGCGGATCAACACCGGTATGCCCCGATTAAACGCAATTTGCAGCGGGTTTTTCATATTAAAAAAGTACGGTACTGTCGTTACAGTCCCGATCCGCACACCACGATATTCCACTGGCGCGCCCGAAGTTAAACCACGCACCGACTCATCAAAGAACAGCAGATATTCCAGATACTCATTATACAAACCATCCTGGATACTCTTTTTATTCTGGAACAACTGGAATTTACTGTTATTGGCAGCTTGCGGCCCCATCGGCCAGCCATCCAGCACATCAAAAGTCACACCGCCACTGAGCAATGTTGCGATCGACCCCATTTCAATCCGGACCCCTTCGGCTGACATATCAAGTGCCATACCACTGCTTTGCCAGAAGCGCACATTTTCTGTGACCAGCGCATCGTAAGGCGCGCGAATAAACAGCTGATAGCGCATTGAGCGGCCCGCGGTATCAAACTCACCGAGTTCAACGGTCCCCACATCATAACCACGATAAAGTACCGGATCACCAACCGACAATGACGCCGCATCGCTGCTCGTCAGATACACCCGCACACCGGGTGCATCAGGTGGCGCGATTGGTGGACTGTCTAATAATTCATAATAGAACTTGCTGGTACTGCCTTTACCTGGCTGTAATTCAATGTAAGCACCTGATAACAGAGTATTTAAACCTGTAACGCCGCCGCGACCCACGCTGGGTTTCACCACCCACAGTTGTGACTCATCATTCAGCAAAGCATCACTGCCCGGGTTCATCCGGGCCTTGATCACCACTTGTTTTAAATCCTGAGACAATTCGACCGAAAACACTTTACCCACATCGACGCTACGGCTTTTAATGGTGGTTTTGCCTGGGACAATACCTTCAGCGTTACTGGCTAATAAGGTTAAAGTCGGGCCCTGATTTTTGTAGGTATACACCAGCATCCAGGCACCAATAAGCACGGCCACGACCGGTACAATCCAGATCGGAGACCATTGCGTAATTTTACGGACTCTGGCTTTCACCGCTTGTTCAGTCACTGCCTTTCTCCAGTTGTTCAGTCGGACTTGGATCCCACAATAAGCGGGGATCAAAACTCATCGCCGCCAACATGGTGATAATCACCACGCAGGCAAATACAAAAGTACCCACACCCGGATACACCCCAACCAATGCATCAAAGCGCACTAACGCCGCTAAAATTGCCACCACCAGCACATCGACCATCGACCAGCGGCCAATCCAATCCACCACCGGATAAACCCAGGTGCCATGTCTACTGCGCTCATGTTGTGGCAAGGTTGTTAAATAACACAGCCAAAACATCACCACGATTTTCAGCACCGGGATCACGACACTCGCTAACAACACCACAATGGCGACCGGATAAGCACCATCCTGCCACATCAAAATAATGCCGCTGATAATGGTCGATTCGATACTTTCACCGAGCGAAACTGTCTCCATCATCGGTAATAAATTGGCCGGGATATATAAAATGGTGGCCGTGAACAACAATGCAATGGTTTTTTGGATACTGTCCGGAGTACGTTGCCGCACTTTGCTGCCACAACGGGTACAGGTAGGTTGATCCAGCGCCACCAGCGCCGTACAACAAGTACAGACTTTCAGTTGCTGACTTAATCCGGTCTCGCCGGCGACTTTCCCTTGTATCGGTTGCGGTGCCGGCGCAATACGCGACCACAACTCATGCCGGTCAACTACCTGAAAAGTACGTAGATGTAACAAGCAAAAAATACAAAAAGCCCAGAAACTCATGCCAAGCGATATTTCAAAATGGGTCAGTAGTTTGACAAAACTGACAATTAAACCAATCAGAAATATATCAACCATGCTCCAGGGTTTTAATGCATAGAGCAAACGCGCGGTCTGGACTAAAGCAGGTAAACGGATGTACATCCCCAACTTCAGGTAAACAATCGCCATCATACAAAAGGCCGGGATTGCCTGGATAAATAGCCAGACCAAAATCGCCAGCCACGGGTGATGTTCAGTCAGCAATACCGCCGAGGTATCCAAGAAGTCCATGTCACGATGACTGCCAGCGGCATCCATCCCAACAAATGGGAACCAATTGGTCAGCACCAGCATGAACAAAGCACTGATGGCGTACAAGATAGGCCGCAGTGCCGATTCCCGCTGCCGCGCGTCCAGCTCATGGCCACAACGCTGGCAATTGGCGGCTTCACCATCTTGTAAATGCGGCAGTTGTTGCAGTAAATCACAAAAACGGCACAACACCAGCTCAGAGGAAGGTGTTGTGGGGATAGGCTCTGTCGATGCCTGGGTTGACATTAAAGTGGGCTCAGATTGCCTCTTCGTCTTCTTCGCCGGTACGGATACGGATCACCCGCTCCACGTCAAAGACAAAAATTTTGCCATCACCAATCCGGCCGGTTTGCGCTGTTTTCATAATCGCTTCGACACAACGGTCGACCTGATCGTCCGCCACCACGATATCCAGTTTAACTTTCGGCAGGAAGTCGACCATGTACTCGGCGCCGCGATAAAGTTCAGTATGGCCTTTTTGCCGGCCAAAACCTTTCACTTCGGTTACAGTCATGCCAGTCACATTGATATCTGCCAACGCTTCCCGGACATCATCCAGTTTGAAGGGTTTGATAATAGCTTCGATCTTTTTCATAAGCTGCTCTACCGCTGTTTGCGCATTGCCGACGTGATCGGGTAGCGTCTGTCTTTTCCAAAATTACGGCTGGTGATTTTTGGTCCCACCGCCGACTGACGTCGTTTATATTCATTTAAATCAATCAGATTTAATACTCGCCGCACAGTTTCTTCAGCATAGCCCATCGCGACTATCTCAGACAGCGATTTATCCTGTTCGACATAAGCTTCAATCATCGCATCCAAATCATCGTACGGTGGCAAATTGTCCTGATCGGTTTGGCCAGGCGCGAGTTCCGCCGACGGCGGCCGGTCAATCACGCGCTGCGGGATCACCGGTGAAATGCTATTGCGATAGGCTGCCAAGCGAAATACCAAGGTTTTTGGTACGTCTTTAATTACGGCAAAACCACCACACATATCGCCGTACAACGTACAGTAGCCGACTGCAACTTCACTTTTATTGCCAGTGGTTAATAACATACGGCCGGTTTTATTCGACAATGCCATCAACAACACACCACGTAAACGGGCTTGCAGGTTTTCTTCGGTGGTATCCACCGGTTTACCGGCAAAAATAGGCGCCAATTGCTGCATAAAACTGTCGTACATCGGTTCAATCGAAACGATGTCAAACTTAATACCCATGATGTTGGCTTGTTCGGTGGCGTCTTCGACGCTCATCGACGAGGTATAGCGAAATGGCAGCATTAGTGCCTGCACTTTGTCTGCGCCAATTGCATCCGCGGCAATCGCCAGCGTTAATGCCGAATCAATACCTCCGGATAAACCAAGGACTGCGCCTGGAAATCCGTTTTGCGTGATGTAATCTCGCGTTGCCATTACCAACGCCTGATACACCTCAGCTTCAAAACTTAATGCCGCCGGTAACTGCAATTGATGGCTGGCACTGCAAACTCCATGCTGTTGATGCAAAGTTGCCCGGTAGATGTCACGAGTAAACGAAGGAGCCTGTAGCACCATGGCGCCAGTTGGATCGACCAACATTGAGCTACCATCAAACACCAGCTCGTCTTGACCTTGTGCCTGATTGACATACACAAATCCAAGATTTAACCGCCGCGCTAACGTCGTTAACAGATGCTGGCGCTGAGATATTTTAGCGGTATCGTAAGGGGAAGCATTGAGCACCAATGCCCAGTCGGCACCGGCCGCTTTTGCCGCTGCCGCTGAATGCCCTTGCCAGACATCTTCGCAGATGAGTAGCGAAAAAGTCTGTTGTTTAAATGTAAAAGTGAAAGTTTCAGAGCCCGCAGTGAAATAGCGCTGCTCGTCAAAAACGCCAAAGTTTGGCAAAGATTGTTTAAAGTAACGCCCCAGCAACTGCCCTTGGGCTATAGCACTAACCGCATTATAAAGAGCGCCATTTTCACGCCATGGGTGACCGACGATGATGATGCCAGAATAATTTGCTGCCTGAATATCCGCCAGCCCTTCCTCAACCAGTTGCATCAAATCATTGCGCAGCAATAAATCTTCCGGCGGATAACCGGTCAATGTTAATTCTGGGAAAATAACCAGATCAGTTGCCGCTTGTTGGGCTAACTCAATTACCTGCTGGCTGTTCTGCTTTACAGCGCCCACTGGAAATTGTTGTTGTACCAAACTGACAGAAATGGACTGCGACATAAAGCTGCGCTCAATAAGAAAAATTCCGCGCTATGGTAGCGATATTCCGCAGTATTCTCAAATTGAGTTGTTCAATTTTGCTCACTTTTGATGAATGTTTCGCTTGCCAGAAATAACAGCTTCGGCGACGACTTTGCCAACGACATTTTGCAATTGTCCCATTTGCTACCTCACACTTTAACCACTATGGTTGATTAGGTATTGCGATTGCAGTGCCACTTCAGCTGCAATTGCTGTATTGAACGAATAGAAGCTTTGCAAGGATTGCAACGCGACAGAAAAGGGATTTCATCATGCCAAGATTAGACTCTCGCCACCAAAGTAGCCCTCATAAAGGTTTTAGCTTACTTGAATTAATCATTGTGTGTAATTTGCTGGGACTGATGCTAGCGATTGGCTGGCCGTCATTGCAGGAAATGCTGGCAAGGCAACAAGCAGAAAGTTATATCCGGCAATTTCAGCAACATCTGAATTTTGCCAGAATTATGGCGATTAGTTCAGGCCAGGTTGTCAGCTTCTGTCCGAGGCTAGGCAGCGCCTGCCTCAACCAGTGGTGGCAAATACCAATTCAAATCAATCAACAGCAATCAAACAGTCAGCTTAAATTATTACGTCAACTTGACCGCCCCAAAGAATCACACTGGCTCTATTACAACCGTGAACATCTCCAGTTTCGACAAGACGGCAGCCTGCAAGCATTACAAAACGGTACTTTTGTCTACTGCGCCAAAAAATATAACTGGCATTACACTTTAAGTGTCAGTCAAGCGGGTCGTAGTCAAAGTGAGTTC
>JAHJNE010000438.1 GCA_018820995.1 Gammaproteobacteria bacterium
GGTACTGGCAAAGGCTGAGTACGCGCTGCTCGACCCGTCGCAAATATGGCCTGCCAGCAGCACTGTGCTGAACGGTGGCGAATTCCGAATTCAGCAAAGCGGCGGTGAAGCGTGCAAAAACATCAATTTCGACCCGAACGTGCTCGCCAGTGGCATCACGCCCTCTGCCGATCCGGTGTTATTGATGCGATCGGGTGCGTACGCCATTTCATTCGGGAAAAGACTAAGCGGCCAGTAATTTAAGCAGCCAGCTTCGCAGAAATTCTGCCACGCCCTAACTAAAAGCCTTCGAAGGACGAAGGCTTTTTTATAGTAAAACCATGTTGCCATCCGCGACTTTCTCAACAACAGGCGTGGTTTTAAAACGACGCCATGTAGAGTGTGGGGGTTACAAAATCGGCTTATAGAATGACAAACCTGGTCTTTTCAGGTCACTTGCCACCCACCTCAAAAATGAAAGCCATTTCTGCATAGATCAACCCAAATTACTCTTGGAAAATCCGCTTGTTGCGTTATTTTGGACCGAAGAAGCACTTGAATAAAAAATACACAGGGCGCAAAATGACAGCGATGTCATATTGTCGGTACGCAGGAAATTCATCGTAATTATCCGGATGAATCGGCAACGCAGAAGCGGGTGAATTTGCACCCAAGCCGGAGTTTGTAGGATGAATGACCAAGCTTTAGATTTAACCGCCCGCCGGGTACTGGCGATTGATGTTTTTCGCGGGATCACCATTTTTGTCATGGTGCTGGTGAATGAACTATCAGGGATTAAAGATATTCCGTGGTGGATGAAACATCTAGCCGCTAACGTCGATGGGATGACCTTTGTTGACCTGGTGTTTCCGGCGTTTTTGTTTATTGTCGGGATGTCGATCCCATTTGCGATGCAAGCCAGAGCCAATAAAGGCGAGACGCCGCTGCAACTGTTGCAGCATATAGCACTGCGTAGTTTGGGTCTGGTGGTCATTGGCGTGATGATGGTCAGTACCATTGGTGGTTTTGATGAATCATTCATGCCGTTATCAATGCCGGTCTGGACCTTGTGGATGTATCTGGCGGTCTTGCTGGTCTGGTCTCACTATCCCCGCACTTTACCGGCATTGTTGCCAAAGGCCGGACACTTGCTTGGGATCATCAGTCTATTGGTACTGGCCTGGCTGTTTCGGGGTCCTGAAGATTCGATGATTACGCCACAATGGTGGGGCATTCTTGGCTTGATTGGCTGGGCTTATCTGATCGCGGGGGGTTGTTACCTGTTAACCCGTCGCAGCACACATGTGCGGGCTCAACTAGCCTGGCTGGCTTTAGCAGCAATGTTGTTTCTCGGCTTATTTGGCTTAATTGATGCGCAAAAATTACAGCCATTCTGGCAACTTTGGGCCACCCAAAATAATCATCATACCCATATCGCGCTGGTGTTGGCGGGGGTGATGTTGTCGATTTTATGTTATCACCCGGCACTGGCAGCCAATCGGACTCGCAACCTTTTGACCTACACCGTAGTGCTTGGTGCTTTGGCGTTTGCCAGCTGGCAAGTCTGGCCAATTTCGAAAATTTGGGCCACGCCAAGCTGGGCATTATTTAGTGCGTTTTTCTGTGCGGTATTGTTCGCCCTGCTGTATTGGCTGGTAGATGTGAAACACTGGCAAAGCTGGTGCCGATTATTTGCACCAGCAGCGACCAATCCATTACTGGCCTATATTCTGCCTTATATGCTGGCTGCAGCAGCGACGATTGTAGGTTTGACTATGCGCCCAGCGGCTTTTGATCAAGGCGTCACCGGCATTTTATGGTCAGTGTTTTTTGCCAGCGCCATTGTGCTGCTGACAGCCGGACTCACCCGACTGGGATTAAAAGTAAAACTTTAATGCTGCAAAGCCCGGTTTGTTTTAAACCGGGCTTTTAAACCGAGCTTTGCAACCACGGTACCTACCCGACATTTTCCGCCATAGCATTTACCGCAAAACCATTCATAAAATCCCCCCCATAAAACACGACCCATAAAAAGAATACCAATTAATTTTGCCTTGTCATTGCACCGGAACCTTTTAATGCGCGTATAACGGAGCTAGTTTTATTCACAAACTTAAAACCCACGAAAACAGCAAGGAATTCAAATTATGATTAGTTATGTAACCTTAGGTGTCAGCGATTTAGCCATGGCCAAATCGTTTTATGGTGAATTGCTGGCCGAGCTTGGCGGTAAAGTTTTACTGGATATGGACAGGATTGCTTTTGTTGGTCAAAGCATGGCAAAACCGATGCTCGCAGTATGTATTCCGTTTAACAAAGAAGACCCACATCCTGGCAATGGCAACATGGTTTCAATCTCTCCGGGTTCAAAAGACGCGGTCCAAACTTTATATCACAAGGCAATCGCCCTCGGCGCAACCTGTGATGGTGCTCCTGGCCAACGTATCGACAACGTGTTTTACGGCGCTTATGTCAAAGATGCAGACGGCAACAAACTATGCTTCTGCCATTTCGGCTAAGACGGAATAACTGATGCAACTCAACAGCGATTTCAGTCAACGGGTCGCCACGCGCCCAGAGCAATATCAATTTATTGACTCGCCATTAGCTGGAGTCAGCCGGATGATGTTGGAACGCGCCGGTGCTGAAATTGCACGTGCAACCAGCATCGTGCGCTACGCTCCCGGCGCTGGTTACAGCCGCCACACCCATGATGGCGGTGAAGAAATTCTGGTGCTCGATGGGGTATTTTCCGATGAACATGGCGACTACCCGGCTGGTAGCTATTTACGTAATCCACCGGGCACAAGCCATCAGCCGTTTTCAGTCCAGGGCTGTACGTTACTGGTCAAGTTATGGCAATTTGCGGCCGACGATACCACACCAGTTTGCATCAATACACAGACTGCCGATTGGTTTCCAGGGCTAGTGCCGGGATTGTCTGTGCTGCCGCTGCATGAACACAATGGCGTGAATACTGCGTTAGTGCGCTGGGCACCCCACACCCAATTTAACCGCCACCTGCATGCCGGCGGCGAAGAAATACTGGTGCTTGAAGGCTTATTCTGTGATGAGTTCGGACAATATCCAGAAGCCTCCTGGCTTCGCAGCCCCAGATACAGCACGCACGCCCCTTTTACCCTCGAGCAAGGCGCATTAATTTACGTGAAAGTCGGCCATCTTGGTGCGGACTTACTGGGTGATCAATTCATCCAGTCTTCGCCAAAGTGATTTTTTGGCATCGAACGGGTGCCAAAAATGCAAAGAA
>JAHJNE010000042.1 GCA_018820995.1 Gammaproteobacteria bacterium
GATATTATTTTGCTCAATGAGTTTGATTACATTGACGATCCTGCCAATGGCGTGCAGTTGTTTCTCGACAACTTTCTGGCAAAATCACAACAAGGTGGTACGCCACAGCTTTATCCATACCACTACTACAGTACCGTCAATACCGGACAACCAAGTGGCTTTGACTTAAATAACGATGGAGTCGTCAATACCCCTGGTGATGATGCTTGGGGCTTTGGCAAATACCCTGGGCAATATGGCATGGTGTTATTGTCTAAATTTCCTATCGACCTTAAAAACATTCGTACCTTTCAGCATTTCAAATGGAAAGACTTACCCGGTCATAAAGTGACACGCAAGGCCAATGGTAGCCCTTGGTATAGCGCTGAAGCCTGGCAGCAAATGCCGCTGTCCAGCAAATCCCATTGGGATGTACCAATCACAGTTCAGGGAAAAACGCTGCATATTCTGGCTAGTCACCCGACTCCGCCAGTATTTGATGGCCCTGAAAACCGTAACGGCAACCGTAACCATGACGAAGTTAAGTTTTGGGTCGATTATTTATCTGGTAAGTCCTATATGGTCGACGACCAGGGGAAAAGTGGTGGCTATCAGGCCAAAGCACCCTTTGTTATTCTGGGCGATCAAAACTCTTCGCCGGTCGAAGGGGATGCTTTTCGGGATGCAATTGAAGCTCTAGTGCATCATCCACTGATCAACAGTGAGTTCACACCACAAAGCACGGGCGGCGCTAAACATACGCCAGATAATCCGCTTGCTGCGCAGCATACTGCTGGTTGGCGATTGCGAGCCGATTATGTTTTACCTTCTAAATTTGGCCTGAATTACCTGCGTAGTGGCGTATTTTGGCCGGCGCCTGGTGAAGCATTGCATGAAGTGGTGAATAGTCGTGGTGCAAGCTCAGATCACCGTTTGGTCTGGGTAACTTTGCAAATGCCTTAAAAAGCATCGATGCTGAAAAACTTCGTTTATGTCATGAAATAAAAAAGCAGCCAAGGCTGCTTTTTTATTTTCATGCATGAAGCATACAGTCACATCTTGCTAAATGTTTAGCGCCCAACTGAATTACATCGCTGCGGCTAAATGCCTGCCTAAGCCTACTTGACTAATTATTGCTCCGCCAGTGGCGCGCTGTAAGCAAGTTCCATATCCCAAGGCAGTTGGATCCAAGTGTCTTGTTCAATATCCGTCACATACTTATCGACCAATGGTTTGCCTTGTGGCTTGGCGTAGACAGTGACAAAACAGGCAAGTGGAAAATGTTCGCGTAATGCTTTGGCAGTTTCGCCAGTATCAACCAAATCATCCACGATCAATAATTTAGGGCTGTCTTTTAACGCTGCATCTTTAAGGATTTTTAATTCACGTTGCTGATCATGGTCATAGCTGGAGACGCAAATACTATCAACCACCCGAATATTCAGTTCACGCGCCAGAATAGCTGCGGGGACCAGACCACCACGACTAACCGCGACGATACTGTCGAACTCACCCGCTAAACAAATTTTAGCCAGTTCCTTGGTAGCGCGGTGAAACGCCTCCCATGACACATAAAACATTTTATTGGTCGTCAAAGACATGATACTTCTCCGATTATGCCAGGGCTAAGGCAATTTCAACCATTTCGTTAAAACTGGTCTGGCGCTCATCTGGGCTTAAAGATTCGCCGGTACGGATATGATCAGAAACGGTCATAATTGCCAATGCGTTGATACCATATTCAGCTGCGACGCCATATAGGCCAGCGGCTTCCATCTCAACACCCAAAACTCCGTATTTCTCGAGCGTATCAAACAGCTGCTCGTCCGGATTGTAGAACAAATCCGAAGTAAACACGTTACCCACTTTGACGCCGATATTTTTGGCCCGGGCAGCTGCGACCGCACGCTCTAACAGATCAAAACTTGCCAGTGCAGCAAAGTCCATTCCTTTTAAACGGTTACGATTCACCGCAGAGTCAGTGCTTGCGCCCATCGCCACCACAACTTCGCGTACTTTCACTGACAATGGTAAGCCACCACAAGAACCAATACGGATGATATTTTTCACCCCATAAAACTTCACCAGCTCAGTGGCATAAATTGACATCGACGGCACGCCCATGCCAGATCCCATCACGCTGACCGGTTTGCCCTGATATTTACCAGTGAAACCATACATATTACGCACGGTATTCACGCACACGACGTCAGTTAAGAAAGTGTCAGCAATGTGTTTAGCGCGCAGCGGGTCGCCTGGCATTAAAACGGTTTCAGCAAAAGCGCCGACTTCGGCGTGAATATGAGGAGTTGTCATCTAAAGTCTCTTATCGTTAATTTTAAAATCACAAAATTTTAAGTGGTTAGTTTTTAATTTGTGTCTGGGCTAAGAATGACTGGCCATAAGCCAACGGTGCCAGACCAAAAAATTCAGCGAGCGTCTGCCCCATATCTGCGAATGTCTGGCGTTCACCTAGATTCACCGCAGCTACTTTGGGTCCACTAAATAATACAGGGACATATTCACGGGTATGCTCGGTCCCGATCCAGGTTGGATCACAACCATGATCGGCTGTCATCAACAGGACTGAATCTGGTCCAAGAACTTTGATGATTTCTGGTAAACGGCTGTCAAAATATTCCAGCGCTTCACCATAACCAATCGCATCACGGCGATGACCATAATTCTGATCAAAGTCGACTAAATTAGTAAAAATCAAACTGCGATCGGGGGCTGCCGTATACTCTAGGAGCGTTTTATCAACCAGCGCCGCTAAACCATTCGCTTTTACTGCTTTGGAAATGCCTTGATGGGCATAGATATCAGCAATTTTGCCAATACTGACCACGGTACCGCCACTTTCAGTCAGCTTATCCAACAAGGTTGGCGCAGGCGGTAACACCGAATAATCACGACGATTGCCCGTTCGGGCGTAATTGTCCGGTCCATCGCCCAAAAATGGCCGCGCAATCACCCGACCTATGTTGTAGGGATCTAATAGTTCACGGGCAATTTCGCAGAACTGATAAAGTCGTTCAAGACCGAAATGTTGTTCATGTGCAGCCACTTGAAACACACTGTCGGCCGAGGTATAGCAAATCGGTAGTCCGGTTTGCACATGTTCGTCGCCCAACTTGACCAAAATGTCAGTACCCGACGCATGACAATTGCCCAGAATACCTGCTACACCGGCACGGTGACAGAGCTCATCAATCAACTCTTTTGGGAAGCTATTGTGCTTAGCATGAAAATAACCCCAATCAAATAACACCGGAACGCCCGCGATTTCCCAATGCCCACTCGGGGTATCTTTGCCACTGGAAAGCTCAGCGGCACAACCATATGCACCGGTAGCTTGCTCATGGTCAGCCACTGCCGCAATTTCAGATGAAGCGGTAAATGCGGCTTTTACTAAACCTAGCCTGGCAAGGTTTGGTAAGGCTAACTGCCGTCCTTTTGAATTTGCAAAGGCTCGCGCAATACTATTAAAGGTATTGGCTCCGCTATCGCCAAATTTGTCTGCATCCGGTGCACTGCCAATGCCAAAACTATCTAACACCAAAATGATTGCTTTTGTCATTTTTCTACCTCAGCTGTGGACCTGATTTTATACTCAATCAATAGACGGAGCACAGAGTCTGTTATTAAACATAGCTCAGCTGCATGAAGCAGTGAGCACAACAAAATCAACAGCTCAAAAAACCAGCAAATTTACGAAAATAAAAAGGGCACGCAGCTTAGAACGAATTTATTTAATTAGCAATAACTGAATCAAGCTGCTCATTAGTCGCTAACATCACTTAATAAAAATTAACGTCATCGGCCTCAAACCACGGGCCGGCGCTCAAAAATATAATCATCGAACACAGAAGTAATTCAAGGCTTGGCACTATATTGATATTAATTAAAATTCTATCAATACACCTAGTTTGCAGCAAAACCATACTCTGTTTCAGCTGAAGAAACCGGTTTACCAAGTTCAAACTCAAACCATACGGATTGAGCAGCAAGGTAACATGCATGAATTCATTTTGTTGTCACACAAGGCACTTTTTAGCGACAAATAAAAAAGCCAGTCACATTGGACTGGCTTTTTTATTTTTTATGGTGCCCAGAGGCGGAATCGAACCACCGACACGCGGATTTTCAATCCGCTGCTCTACCGACTGAGCTATCTGGGCAAAAATGGTCTTCAATGGTGCCGCTTATCCGAGTCGAACGGATGACCTACTGATTACAAGTCAGTTGCTCTACCAACTGAGCTAAAGCGGCTTTATTCAATGAAGAAACTCTGTAGTGAACTGATAACGTAGGGAAATCAACACACCATAAAACTTATGGTGCCCAGAGGCGGAATCGAACCACCGACACGCGGATTTTCAATCCGCTGCTCTACCGACTGAGCTATCTGGGCAACGGGGGGTATTAAACGGATTTTGCCCAGGCAAGTCAACTTTTTTTTGCTGGAACCGCACTGACAGCTTAGAACTTGAGCAAACTGCTGCTTTTTCAGCAACTGACACCCGATTTAAGACAGATTCTACTTGTTTCATCACCCGATCATTTAAAGAGGGCCTAACAGCAATAACTGGAGCAATTTCTTAATGACACATTGATATTAATTTCAAAATAACTAATTGATTAAATACTGATAAAATACTGGAGCCCTCGCCTAAAACCGTTAGAATTAATTTAATCGTGATTTCGTCATCTTTTAGGTCGGTTCTGGCATGGAAAAATCGTCTTTTACTCCACCTCTTTTTCGACGTTTGGCATTATTGGCATTGTTAATTGTCATGGTGCAAACCGCATTAAGTTACACCGCAAGTGTCCTTGACCAACAGCCAGATAGCAAAAACCAATACCAGCAGCAATTATTGAAACAACAACTGCATATTCTTGCAGGAGCCATTACCCCGATGTTATCGCTTGATCGTTGGGAAGATGCCAGCCCACTGCTGGATTTGCTCAGTAACTCGCAATCAAACAGCGCTGCATATTTGTATCGCAAGCAGCAAGATACTTCATTGTTAGTCGCACATACCCAAGGCTTGCCTGGTTTTGATCCTGCCGTAGCTCTCAGTCAGCCAGAGAAACAAGTGGGTTTTATTGTTGAAATACAGCCAATAAAGCTTGATGGCAGTACTCTGGGTAGTCTGATGTTGGTCCATCAGGTAGCAACTCTAAAACTTGGTTCACTGATTTGGCAGACCCTATTGCTTTTGGCATTTTCGCTATTACTGGCTTGGGGCCTCGCCCGCCAGTTGAACCATTTTTTTAATAAACAAATCGCTCAATTAAATGATGATATCCAGTCAGCCATCACCCTTGGTCAATACACTGGAAGTGTCAGTGGTCGCGACGGGTTTGCTGAATTGGCGAAACTGATTAACCGGTTATTTAAAACTATCGCCGGCTCACAAAAAGAACTAAAAGCATCCGAAGCGGATATTCAACAACTAAAACTAGAAGTAGACACTCGTATTAAAGAGCGCACAGATGCCTTTGAGTCCGCAAAAATTACCGCAGAAAAAGCAAATGAAGCGAAATCAACGTTTTTGGCCACGATGAGCCACGAAATCAGGACGCCGATGAATGGCATTATCGGAACCATCGACTTACTACGTAAAACGCCACTGGCAACCGCTCAATTTAGAATGACCGACACCATTCGCGAATCATCCTTTTCATTGTTACGCATCCTTGATGACATTCTGGACTTCTCTAAAATCGAAGCAGGAAAACTAGAGCTGGAAGCGATTCCAATATCGTTGGCGGATATCGTCGAAGCTGTAGGCAGAATATTGATTTCTATGGCGTATCAGCGACAAATTGACCTAAAGATTTATGTGGACCCACGGATCCCTGATGGACTTATTGGCGATCCAGTGCGTCTACGACAAATACTCTACAATCTGGCTGGCAACGCGATTAAATTTACGCAAACTACCGCTGGGAAAATTGGCTTGGTACAAATCCGCGCCGACTTAATTGATGAAAATATGGAGTTTTCGCAAGTTCAGCTGAGTGTGATTGATAATGGCAAAGGCATGACCCAACGTCAGATCCACTTTGTGTTTCAACCCTTCAGCCAAGCCGAAGGGTCTATTACTCGTAAATATGGTGGCACTGGTCTTGGTTTATCAATCTGCCAGCGGTTAACGGCATTGATGTATGGCGACATCGAATTGCAAAGTGAAGTGGGTAAAGGGACTGAATTTCAGGTACGTTTGCCGATGCGCCGCTCGGAAGAAATACAGCAGATTTCGACACAATTGTTGAATGACTTATCGATCAAAGTATTTTCCAGCGATGCATACAACCTGGAATCGCTCTGCAGCTATTTAAGTTATGCCGGCGCGCAAGTTGAAGCCATTGCCCATCTCGAACAACTGCAACAAAAAATATCACAGCCAATTGGTCGATTGCCTGGAGCTGCACCAGCCATCTGGGTATTGGACGCAACGTATCAGCAGCTCGATCAAGCTGTGTTGGAACAACTGTTTGCCGAACCCGCGCAGCAACCTTGCCACTTTATCGTTTTGACTAATTTGCCGGAATTATCGGATAACAGCGATCATCGGATAAGCTATCTCCATAGTGCGCCAATTTGCCGCAGTCATTTGTATGAAGCGGTGCTTATTGCAGCCAAGCGTAAAAGCCGGCCAACTATCAGCACAAAAACCGGGCTTGGCATTGGCACCGCCATGACCATTGACGAAGCAAAAAGGCTGGGCAAGCTGATCCTACTTGCCGAAGATAATCTTATGAATCAAAAGGTGATTGTAGATCAGCTGCACGCCTTGGGATATGCGGTTGAAGTCGCTGATGATGGCGCTATTGCGCTTGATAAGTGGCGACAATATCGCTATCCACTCTTACTGACCGATCTGCATATGCCAAATATGAGCGGCTATGATTTGACTGCGGCGATTCGAAAAGAAGCGCTGCAATACGATGATGATGATAGTCAATTCACCCGAATTGTTGCCGTCACCGCCAATGCCTTAAAAGGAGAAGAGCAGAAGTGTCTTAGTGTTGGGATGGATGGTTATATCACCAAACCGATTGAGCTTGAGTCTTTGCAGGCTGCGCTACAACGCTGGTTGCCACTGCCGGTCGCCAATGAAACGCTGGCGAAAGTCGTTGCGGTGGCAAACACAAAAGCCGTGGCAGCTGAGGCTAAAGCAAGTTCCCCGATTTGCTTTACAACCATTGCTAATTTTCTTGGTAATGATCCGGTAAAACACGAGGAATATCTGAATTATTTCGTCAGCCATGCCGCAGAATTATTGGATAACATAGAACAACAAGCACACCACATGCAAAGTCAGGCCGTGCACTCTATTGCGCATCAATTTAAATCAGTCGCTAAAAGTGTCGGCGCATTACAACTGTCAGAAGTTGCCTTTAAGCTTGAAAAAGCAACGGAAGAAGGTGACTGGTCTTTGGTTAATGAATATATCGATGATTTAAAACACAAATATCAGGATGTTGTGAGTTATGTACAACAAAGATATTAAGCCTTTTCTGTCAAAATGCCCTCCAGCAACCTGAGTAGCTTGCTGGAGAGTCAATAAAGCAGCCAGAACCTTTACGTCTTAATTAGCTGACGTATCTAGGGCTGGAAAGCTTTTCACCAAATCATCCAGCGCTTTCATCTGCACTAAATACGGCTCAAGTTTATCTAGTGATAAAGCGCATGGACCGTCACATTTGGCTTCATTCGGATTTGGATGCGCTTCAATAAATAATCCAGCCAGACCCAGTGCCATGCCAGAGCGTGCAAGTTGCGCCGCCTGAGCGCGACGCCCATCGGCAGAATCCGTGCGGCCACCTGGTTTTTGCAACGCGTGAGTGGCATCAAAAATGACCGGCGCATAGTGCTTCATTTCATCCATCCCGAGCATATCTACAACCAGGTTGTTATAGCCAAAGCTGGAGCCACGTTCACATAAAATGACTTGCTCATTGCCGGCTTCTTTGAATTTGGAAATGATGTGACGCATTTCATGCGGCGCTAAAAACTGCGGCTTCTTGACATTAATGACCGCACCAGTATTGGCCATCGCAATCACTAAATCAGTTTGACGCGCCAAAAATGCGGGCAACTGAATGACATCCACCACTTCTGCCACTGGCGCAGCCTGATAAGGCTCATGGACGTCAGTGATCAGCGGAATATTAAAAGTACGTTTGATTTCTTCGAAAATTCGCAAACCAGCTTCCATTCCCGGACCTCGGTAAGAATGTACTGACGAGCGATTAGCTTTATCAAAGGACGCTTTAAAGACATAAGGAATGCTAAGTTTCTGACAGACGGTGACATAATGCTCGGCAACCCGCATCGCCATATCCCGCGATTCCAGCACATTCATGCCGCCGAAAAGTACAAATGGTTTGTCGTTGGCAACTTCCAGAGCACCAACTTTAATCGTTTGAGTGGCCATCGGGCCTCCTGCATGCAAAGAAAAAACGGCGGCAGTGTATCACTGATTGTGACCTTCACCGCAGTATACTCAAGCAGTCACTGCAGCCAGGCACTAAGTCACACACTTAGCCAAAAAGTACAGGTGTTTTGGTAATCGCCACTTTTACCACAAGGACCAGCCAACCTAGGGCACCAACAAAGGCAAACACCCGTAATGCCAGAGTTCGGCCTTTCAGTGCCATCACGCCAAGTGCGATATACGCCAAAATCCCAATAAACTTTTCAGTCAGCCAGGGAGTAACAAACGGGTATTGGTTAATGGTGATCATCAGACCAACGGCAGAAAGCAATAACAAGGTATCTACCACATGCGGCGCAATTTTCAGAAACTTACGTTGCAGCAGCGCAGAGCCTTTAAGTGACAATATAAAGCGCAACACCAGCAGCGACAAACTAAGTGCCACCAGTAATAAATGGGTATGTTTTAAAGCCATATACATTTGTCAGGATCTCTTTTTAGAATGATAAAACGGGTTGGAGCAAACACAGATTTCGATGTCAGATCCACATCAATAAAACAGCCACCCGTAGGTGGCCGTCTAAACGCCAGCAAAACTAATCTTCGTCCGGGTATTTTTGCAGGATTGCTTCTATCTTGTCGACCCTGCTTTTGAGTATTTCTACCAAAGCAGGCTCAAATTGTTTGCCTGACTCACTGATAATATGCGTCAAAACAGCTTCCTGTGTCCAAGGCGATTTATAGCAACGCCGATGACGCAAAGCATCATACACATCTGCTAGAGCAGCAATTCGGCCATAAATGTGGATATCTTCGGCTGCTTTACCGGCTGGATAACCCGTACCATCCCACTTTTCATGATGGTCGCGCGCAATGATGGCTCCCGCCTGAATAATGGCACGTTTGGAATTTTTCAGGATTTCATAACCAATACTGGAATGGGTTTTCATCACTTCCCATTCATGTTCTTGTAATTTCATTGGTTTATTTAAAATACCATCCGGGATCCCAACTTTGCCGACATCATGTAAAGGGGATGCAAACATTAATTTTTCTGCTTCGTCATCCGGCATGCCATAAGCTTTTGCTAAGTCATAACAAATAAATGCCACCCGCTTGACGTGATTGCCGGTTTCAATCGAACGTTGCTCAACTGCTTCGCTTAACCTGTAGACAATTTCGCGCTGCGTGTCTTCAATTTCATGCTGCAATTGCACATTTTCATAGGCTATTTGCACATTTTGCGAGAACAGCTCAATCAACCGTTTTTGGTTGTCGTTCACCAGATTCGGTAAACCTGAGACGTACAGCAAAGAGCCATGAGTGAATTTGCTGGTACAATAGGCGACAAGATAATTATCCCGATAAACGATGCTACGGCTATGTAAGGCCTGATGAAACGCATCCATTAGCACCGGTTCCAATACCTTGGAGACTGACTGCCCTTCCTTATTTTCGAACTCCCCTAAACCTGCAAACACCACTAGTTCATCCGGGTCTTGATTTTCATGCACATTACCGGCGACTAAACTGGAAGTCACCAATAATGCATTGTCATTGCAGCCCAAAATGGAGGTCAATTGCTGTAACACACCATCAATGAATTGCTCCATCGAATGGGCCGAAAACAAATCAGCTGAAGCGGTAATAATTTTCTCTAACCCTTGACGGCTCGAATCAATTGACAAAATATCGCGGTAAGATCGTAAGCTCGACATCACGACAGTAAATAGTTTCTGTGCGGTAAGCTCAGTTTTGGATTTGTAATCATTGATATCGTAATTGACAATAACCTGCCGCTCTGGCGCTTGCCCGGGTTGGCCTGTTCTTAGAATAATCCGGACATAATGGTTATGTAATTCTTCGCGAATGTAACGCGCCACTAACAGGCCTGCGTCATCAGTTTCCATCACCACATCCAGTAAAATGATCGCAGCATCAGAATGCAGTTCAATCATTTTTTTGGCTTCGGCACCAGAATAAGCACTGATAAATTCGAGGTTTTTTCCCTGAAAGGAGAAATCGCTTAACGCCAGTTTCGTAACCGCATGTACTTCCGGCTCGTCATCAACTATTAAAACCTTCCAACTACCGTGATGCGACGGTGGCAATTCATCCGGTTCTTCTGCAAACAAAAAATCGTTGGCCACAACCATTCCCTCGTGCTAACTAATTGAAGTATTGTGAATAGTTATATGCGGTAAAAGGGATTCGGTCAAAGAAATACGATGTTGAATAGACGATTTTATTCGCGGTTGAAATTAATTATTATTCAGCCACAAGTCTGATAACGGCCGCCACTGATCCGCCATTGCCCTGCATAATCGCGACGCGATGTGACTTCGGTAAAACCGCTCCGTAACAACAATTGTTGAACAGCTTCAGCTTGCTGGTAACCATGCTCTAACCACAGCCAACCACCCGCTGTCAGGTAGTCAGTAGCATGGGTGCAGATATGCTGTAAATCGGCCAAACCGGCCGCTGGCGCGACCAATGCTGATAACGGCTCGAACTTAACGTCCCCTTGTTGTAAATGAGGATCAAGCTCGTCGATATAAGGCGGGTTGCTGAGGATTAAATCAAAACGTTGCCCACCCATAGCGCTAAACCAATCACTTTGGCAAATCTGGCAATTGGGTAGTTGCAAACGCTGCTGGTTGCGCAGTGCTAACGCTACCGCGTCAGGGTTAAAATCAACAGCACAAAGCTGCCAGGCAGGTTTAGCTTTTGCCAGCGCCAGCGCAATGGCTCCGGTGCCGGTGCCGAGATCCAGTACTTTGGCATTCACTGGAAGTTGCAACGCCAGCGCTTGTTCCACCAGAAGTTCTGTATCAGGCCTTGGAATTAAAGTGCAAGGCGCGACTTCGAGTTCCAAATCCCAAAACCACCAGCGACCGGTAATGTAAGCCAAGGGTTCGCCTTGTTGCCGGCGTTGCAATGCACTGGCTAGCAGAGTTTGCTCGGCTAGAGTCAGCGGGTCTTGATAACGCAACATTAAAACTGTCGGGGTGATATCAAGCACATCCCCCAGCAACCGCCGTGCTTCGAGCATCACGTCACTGATGGCGACATCTTGCGCTGCTAATGGCAACAGCGCTGCTGCGGCTTGTTGTAGCCACTGCGCTGTTGTTATTGGCAGCACGTCAGTCATTAACGGTTTTCTTCGGCCAATGCGGCTAATAAGTCGGCCTGATGCTCGTTATTCAACGGTCCGAGCACTAAGTCCAACTCTCCTTCCATCACTTCAAGCAACCGGTAGATGGTGAGGTTGATCCGGTGGTCGGTGAGCCGGCCTTGTGGGAAGTTGTATGTACGAATACGTTCTGAACGATCGCCTGAGCCGACCAAAGACCGACGTGTCGACTCTTCCACTAAACGGCGTTTTTCATCTTCAGCGGCCTGAATACGGGACTGCAACACACTCATCGCGCGGGCGCGGTTTTTATGCTGTGACCGTTCGTCCTGGCATTCCACCACAATCCCCGTTGGTAAGTGAGTGATCCGAATGGCTGAATCCGTTCGGTTCACGTGCTGACCACCAGCGCCAGATGCGCGGTAGGTATCCACTTTTAAATCAGCGGGGTTAATTTCAATGGCTTCACTTTCCGGCACTTCAGGCATGATCGCCACAGTACAGGCTGAAGTATGCACCCGACCTTGAGATTCAGTGGCTGGGATCCGCTGCACCCGATGGCCGCCAGATTCAAACTTAAAGGTCCCGTAGGCGCCCTCGCCTTGTACACTGGCAATGACTTCTTTATAACCGCCGTGTTCACCGTCATTACAACTGACAATTTCCACTTTCCAGCGTTTTTTCTCGCAGAAACGGCTATACATCCGAAACACGTCACCGGCAAAAATCGCGGCTTCATCACCACCGGCGCCGGCGCGAATTTCTAAAAAGCAGTTATTGTGATCGTTAGGATCTTTAGGCAGCAATAAAATCTGTAAATCCTGATCCAAAGTTTCAATCCGCTCTTTGCTGGATTTAAACTCTTCCTGCGCCATTTCGCGCATTTCAGGATCAGAATCTTTCATCATCTCTTCAGCGCTTTCAAAATCTTCCTGCGCCTGCCGATAATCAAAAAATGCTTGAGCAATCGGCTCTAACTGACTGTATTCTTTGGATAGTTCCCGAAAGCGGGTCTGATCTGAAATCACACCTGCGTCGCTGAGCAACGCCTGAACTTCTTCATAACGTTCGACCAGACCTTCGAGTTTACGATAAACCGTTTCTTTCATGGGGTAAGCTGTACCTGATTAAATATCTACTAAAAAATTGATCAAAGTTTTGGCTTCAACCTGTTCATCCTGCAGTAAATGCCGGATGGTTTTGGTGGGGGCATGCATCAGTCTGTTACTGAGTTTAGTCGCTAATTCCTGCAACACATGCTCGGCATCCTGGCCATTTGCCAACTGATTCAACGCCCGCTGCAAGAGTTCGTTTTTGACACTTTCACAGCGCTGGCGATAGTCCCTGACCCAGTCGATGTTGTCCTGCAATTGCAGCCATTGACTAAATTCGGCCACGCCTAATGCGATAAGCTGTTCGGCTTGCGTTGCAGCATGCTGACGAGACTGCATATTTTGCGACACTATATTCTGCAGGTCGTCCACCGTATATAAATACGCATCTTCTAATTCGCTGACTTGAGCTTCGATATCCCGTGGGACCGCCAGGTCAACTAAAAACATCGGTTTGTGACGGCGTTTTTTCAGTGCTTGCTCAACCATGCCTTTACCAACAATCGGTAAAGTACTCGCCGTGGAACTAATCACCACATCGGCATCAATCAGCGCTTGTGGTACCTGCGCCAGACTCACTACTTGTCCGGAAAACTGCGAAGCCAAAGCAGCCGCCCGATCATAAGAACGATTTGCCACCGTCAACTGGCTGGCACCTTGCTCTAATAAATGTTTAGCGACCAACTCAATAGTCTCACCTGCACCAATCAGCAGGACTTTCACTTGGTCCAATTTCCCAAAAATCTGTTTTGCCAGCGCGACTGCAGCAAAAGCCACCGACACCGCATTGGCACCGATTTCGGTTTCAGTACGAACTTGTTTGGCGACGGCAAAAGTTTTTTGAAATAATCGTTCGAAGATAGGTTGAATGGCGCCAACCTGACGCGACTGACTATAAGCTTGTTTGACCTGACCAAAAATTTGCGGCTCGCCCAGCACCAACGAATCGAGGCCTGCGGCGACACGCATCAAATGCGTGGTTGCGGCTTGATCCTGATGCAAGTACAAATGACCGGCGACGTCAGTCAACTCCAGCTGATGATATTTCGCCAGCCATGCAATTACTTGTTTCGATTGCGCTTCAGTCCCGCTAAAATACAGCTCAGTCCGGTTACAGGTCGAAACAATAACCGCATCAGTCACCTGAGTCGCGGCGGCTAAATCCAGCAGCGCTCCGGCCACTTGCTCTGGAGCAAAAGCCACTTGTTCCCGTAATGCCACAGGTGCGGTTTTGTGATTAATGCCAAGCGCAAAGATAGTGATTCACCTGCAAAAGCCGGCTATAAAGCGGGCAACCTTCGGAATAAGGCGCGAATTGTACGAAAATAAGCTAGGCAAGAAAAGACTTAACTGCGTGGGCACCTCTGGTGTCTGACAAATATTGTGCCAGCACTGCCGGAATTTGCCGGATAGTCAGAAAAGGATCCGATGTGACGTTGAAATTAAAACACTGGTTACCCGTACTTTTTACCATGCTCGTCAGCAGTTGTGCCAGCTGGCAGCAACCTAAAGTTGCCGAAGTCCCACTGCCCGCGCAAGAGCGTCAGCAAAAACTAGCGAAGTTAACGAAATTTGAACTAAACGCCTCACTCGGTGTAAAAGCACCGGGTGAGAGCCTCAGCGGCAGTTTGAACTGGGTACAACAAGACGCTTACTACAGTGCTGATTTAAACTCTGTTTTCGTCAACATTTTTAAATTGCAAACAACTGCCCAAGGCGCATTAGTTCAGGTCAGTGGTGAAACTCACCAGGCCCAAAGCGCAGCTGACCTACTCACTTACCTTTCAGGCTGGTCATTGCCGATTGCAGAAATGCCACTTTGGCTTAAAGGTATGGCTGGTGACAGTGGCAGTGATCTGCGCTTTGATGTTATGGGACGATTAACCAGTTTTAGTTTGCTCGACAGTCAGAACAGGCGTTGGCTGGTGAGTTATCCGGAGTTTTTTCCTGATCGTTTGTCGCTACCAAAACGGATCACGCTCGAATCAACTGACACTCGCCTCAAACTGTATATCAGGCAATGGAAAATGATATGAGCACAATTGCTGACAGCCAAGGGCACAATACCCTACGAGAAAACCTTTTTAGCGGTAAAACTTTGACCTTACCAGCACCGGCCAAGTTAAATTTGTTTTTACATATCACCGGCCGCAGACCAGATGGTTATCATCTGCTGCAAACTTTATTTCAAATTTTAGATGTCGGTGATGA